>DUFX01000014.1 GCA_013331695.1 Candidatus Woesearchaeota archaeon | reverse complement strand
TCTCGAATCGTTCTCTCAGCATCAATCACGATGCGACGACCATCCGAATCAATCGTTACGGTTTCATACTCTTTTGCCGGCGGCAGTGCGTGTGCAAGAGCAAGAAAGTTTCCTGCAACAAGACTGTCTAAAAATTGTGCAGGAAGAGTTTGATCTGCTTGGAGAGTAATCGCTTGGTCATCAGTTGAAACATGAACTTCTGCACCAGGATGATACAGTTTACTTACAAACGTATCAACATAATCGATGCGATCAGCATAGCGAAAATGCAGTTTTCTCAGCATGTCTACTAAAGAGACGGTAAAGGCAAANNCGTGTTTGGTGCATGCGATGCGCGTTTAAGACGACAACCGGTTTTTGATCCTTTTTACCAGGTACTGCATAAAATGTTTTATCAGTGAATCTGAGATTCCCTCCGACATACACCGAGGGGCGTTGAGATGCAGGAAGATGCTCGAATTCCTCAGCAACTTGACTGAGGTAGTGTTGTGCATCATCGCTTAATGATCCTTCAGAATGTGCGGTGATACGTCGATACTCTTTTCGGCTACGAGAGCGGCGTGCAAGCACTTCGCCTGCTGCCAACAGAGCAACAAGGCCACCTAACAAAGCAAGATTACGATTTTGATGGGAAGGATCCTGGGTCCCGGGAGGTACTGAATCAGATGAAGAAGGTGATTGAGCTGACCCCTTTGTCGGATCAATACTTATTTCATCATCAGACGGCAAAACAACATGCGACTCAGGGGTTTTTGCACGTGTTCTGAATACATCGGAAGTAGAAGAATATTCCACTAGACCGGTGTCGAGAGCATATCCTGTTAAAGCAAGTGCTCCTGCAACTCCTGCTGCACTGATTGCATACCGTGCGTAACGCAGAGCGCGAGAAGGCGCATCTCTACCGATGGTCTGGACACTTTGATCATCTGCTGTAAAATCAGTACTAGCAATGCGATCATAAGCACGGTTGACTGCGTGTTTTCTTAAGACGTGTTTTGTATTTCGTGAAATCCAACGGGATGCGACTTCTGCCAAAGTAAGAACGCCGTACAGAACAGAGCTTCCAATACTAATGGGAGCAATGTCAAAAAGAGGAGATGAACGCAGTGAAGGGGCACATTCATAGATCAAACCAAAACCAACTCCTTGTGCAACAGGTCCAACAACACCAAAGAAACCGATAAGGCAGACCGTGTCTAAGTTATTGTAAGAAGGACCATCGTCTCGATAGCAACGCCATGCTTGTTTCAAACTTGAAAAAAAAGATTGCTGTTCAGTTTTGGATCGTAATGCTTCGAGAGGAAGGGTAATAAGATCTAATCCATGCGTAGCAAGAGAAGCAAGTTTACTGGCAAAAATAGACCCATCCCAACTTCTTTGAACAAGAGAGGGGTACCAGTGTTCTCCCTCAGAAAGTTCTCTGATGTTTTCTTGAATCCAAGGTTCGTTAGGACTTCCATCAGGAAGGAATAAACTTTGTTCTACAAAGGTACGATATGCGCGAAGCCGTGTGTCAAGGGAAAGCTGATCAAGACCAACACGTTGTGTGGTTTTCAGTTTTGCAACTTGTCCTTGCACATACCGGAGGACATTTCTTAAAACAGGATCATCTGCAACCGTATCTCGTGAAAAGGTTGTATCAAGACCGGAACAGTTCACAACACCTGAGTAACCTTGGGTAGGAACAGATTGCAAACGAATTCGGTGAGAGAGGAGTGCAAGTTCGCCTTCTTGAGCAGGAACAACATGACCTTGCACAGAGGGTTCTTCAAAAGAAATGCTATGGGAAGATGCAGAGGGTGTCAGTTCTCTATTGAGTTGTTCTGTTGTTCCACCGGTATGAAGATAAAGAGGAGTTTCAATATATGCGCAATCTCTTCTCAAAATTTGAACAATGCGATTGAAATCAATATCTGCGTCGGACTTCAGTTTAATTTCAAGCGTTGTTCCTGGTTCAGTTCGATGAGAAGGTGTGAATCTTTCATCCCGATTCAAATCAGCATCAACAACGATACGTCCTCCTTCGCCTACGCGTTCGCCTTCGCCGGCCCGAGGAAGACTATCAACCATCACATATTCGTGGCCAAGGCCAAAAAAACTTACTGCACCAATACCAAATTTTCCTGCAGCATGATCAAGTGCTTCATTCAAAGAAGCATAGAGATTAAAGAAAACACCATCCATGACTTCAGGAGTCATTCCACGGCCACGATCCTCAACACGCACCAGGTGTTGTTCAGAATCGAGATAAATATCAATACGATTTTTTGCTTTTTCTCTTGAAGCACCATCTGCATTCTGCACTGCTTCACGAATAAAATATTCAGGATGTTCAAATTGAGTTGTAACAATGCTATGAATGAGTTCACGAAGTGCAGTTTGATCTTGCAGATCTTGCCGGCCATCATGCCGTTCAGCACATAAACGCCGCGCAGTTTCAGCAAGCACTGCCATATTTTCAGAACGTTCTTGAGCAGTACGAACAACAGCCTCATCTAACGAAGCAAGCGTTCGCTCAATTTGCGGGGCATCTGCTTGTTGTTGTGCATAGATTCCAGCCAAACTATGACCCAGGATATCCCCTTCAATAAGATAACCTTCAACATCATGCTTGCCAATTTTCAGCGTAGAAACACCAGTGGTATGAAGTATTGCAGGTGAGTGCATCACAAGGGATTTTCGCGGACTTAATTGAGTACGGAGTGTGTGATAGGCTTCGAGATCTCTAACGACTAACAAAGAGGGCATCCTGACTAATCCGTGCAACTCAGTCCCCCGCAAACCTCGAGTGATCATGTCAGCTAGGCCCATGCACACCTCAATATACTCCTTGTTTATAAACATTTCGTTTTTATAACCACTAGAAAGTGACATCAAAACATCAAGTAATCCTGATAGGATCAGGATTTGAGAACAATCCAAAATCAGTCTGATAATACTTCAGCATCCTTGATGCCGGCAAAATCAGTATCTTTCGTGAGCACCTTTGCGTGAAGTTTTCGTGCAGTAAGGAGAACAAAAACGTCAAAGAAACTTATTTTAGGATGTTTTTGACGAAGTTGAGGATAGATCATTCCTGCTTCTTCACAAAATGCAAAACTTGCGGCATACATCGTAGAAAGGGAGATAAGAATTTTTTTTATCATCGGAAATTCGATGTTTTTTGCAGTATAAAAAGCCGCCATTTCCGCGATACTGATAACACACGTGGCGATCTCTGCATCCGGATCCTCCACAATCGCTGCAACCCTTTTTCCAAGAGGACTTCCATCGAAGTATTCGATCCAAGCTGAAGAATCTATAACGTAACGTTTCATGGGAGAAAACCTAGTCAATGATGTGGCTTTTCAGTTTAAATTCGTCAGTGAATGGTCCTGTACCCTTTGCAATTCCGAATCCACTCAGCTTTACTTTTTTAACATGAATACTGATCAATTGGTCTTCCATGAGTCCTTCTGCTTCAACAACTTCTCGAGGAATCGTTACCATGAGGGAACCTCCCAGCTTCCGTGTTTTTGCCATTGCTTCCACCATATTAAACACATAGTATAACTTTGTTATATATAAAGTTTTCTAAAGAATGATTCAATGACATGAACGTTCTCACCCTGCGCACAAACAGAACTGTATCTGAAGGTTTAAATACCTCTTAGAGTAAAGACTCTGCATGGAAACGACACTTCAGGGGGAAACTGGACATGGAAATCAGGGAACAGGAGAACCTGCCTTTTACACCGAACTCATCAGCCTCCTCAAACAGCACACGAAAAAAACCCTTCCGAAAGACAAACTTGCGAGACTCAAAATACAACTCTGCACCAAGCATCGGATGAAAAAGATTCCTACGGATATTCAAGTTATGCTCAACGCGAGTGCAGATGATCTTGAACAAATAAAACCGATTCTTTTGACAAAGCCAACACGATCCTTATCAGGTGTTGCTCCGGTTGCAGTCATGACCAAACCCTTAGCATGTCCGCATGGAAAATGCACCTTCTGCCCGGGAGGACCAGGCAGTGCATTTGGCGATGTTCCTCAATCATACACCGGAAAAGAACCTTCTACCATGCGTGCAATACGTGCAGAATATGACGCGTATCTGATTGTGATGAATCGTTTAGAACAGTATGTGGTCACCGGTCACGTTCCTGACAAAGTCGAACTGATTTTGCAAGGCGGAACCTTTCCCGCATTTCCTGACGAGTATCAAGAAGAAGTTGTAACCGATTGTTTTCAAGCACTGAATGATTTTTCAACACAGTTTTTCTCGAAAGGAAAAATCGACCTTGCCCGGTTTAAGGAATTTTTTGAGCTTCCGGGCAATGTGGAAGATGAAGAACGAACCCAACGCCTGCATACCAAACTGCTTGCAATCAAAAGAGAAAATAAAGCAGCACTCAAACAAGCACAGAAGACCAATGAAACTGCAAAGATTCGCTGTGTAAGTTTAACCGTAGAAACCAAACCTGACTGGGCTTTTTTGAAACACGGAAACAAGATGCTCGAGCAGGGATGCACGCGCGTTGAACTCGGTGTAGAAAGCCTCTATGAAGACGTCCTCAAAATTACACATCGTGGGCACACCCTTGAAGACACCAAGCGTGCAATTCGAGAATTGAAAGATCTTGGTTATAAATTAAATTTTCACTACATGCTTGGTCTTCCGAATACGACAAAAGAAATGGATCAAAAAGCGTTGCAAGAATTGTTTGACAACGACGCCTACAAACCCGATATGATGAAGATTTATCCGTGCATGGTGCTCAAGGGAACTCCTCTTTATCACATTTGGAAAGCAGGAAAATATCAACCCATCACAACCCAAGAAGCAGCTGAACTGATTGTTGAAGCCAAAGCATTTATTCCTGAGTATTGTAGAATTATGAGAGTACAGCGAGATATTCCCACCTATCGAACCGAAGCAGGTGTTAATCGAACCAATTTACGGCAGTATGTTGAACAGCTTGCGAAAAAGAAAGGGATTCAATGTCGATGCATACGATGTAGAGAAGTGGGAAGAGTACAGAAAAAAGATGGCAAACAAGACGGCAAGATCAGCATCGGTACGATGGTGTATCATGCAAGCTTTGGAAAAGAATTTTTTATCCAAGCAGAAGACGCAGATAATGATATCTTATACGGATTCTGCAGACTGCGATTTCCGAGCCAATGCTTGCGGGAGGAAATTACTCCAACCAGTGCGATCGTGCGTGAGCTGAAGGTCTTTGGAGAAGCTGCATCCATTGGTGAAGACACGAGCACATCAAAAGAAAAAGCACAGCATAAAGGATTAGGAACAAAACTTATGCTCAAGGCAGAAGAAATTGCAAAGGAATATAACAAAAATAAAATATTGGTCATTAGTGCGATTGGAACGCGGGAGTATTATAAAAAGTTGGGCTATTATCTTGAAGGACCGTATATGGTGAAAGAGATATGAACAATATGAACCGAGTATCGGATCAAGAAAAAAAGTTTCAAACCATTTGCAAAGCCTACCAAGAACTTGAAAAAGAATTGAAAGCATCGGGACGTGGATTGGTGTGGGACACGCAGAAAGGAATCTTTGGGGCATCGCAATGCGAACGGCTCTATGAACTTTTCAAACGCATCGGCCTGAGCCAATACAAAAAGTTTCTTGACATCGGAAGCGGAGACGGAAGAGCAGTCCTCATCGCCTCATTATTCACGGATGCAACAGGCATTGAATGCGATGAAGACCTTGTTGAGATGGGGAAAAAGATTCAGCAAAAGCTGAGACTAAAGGGAAACCTGCTCTGCGGAGATTTTTATGAACTTGATATTGGCAACTACGACCTCTTGTTCATCAATCCTGATCAGGGCTTTCACAAGGGATTTGAACAGAAATTGGTGAAGGAGATGAAAGAAGATGCAGTTCTGCTGGTGAATAATAATATCTTCCTTCCTGAAACGTTGACGAAGGAAAAGACGATTTGGATTGATCAAATCCCCGTGATCGTATTCAGAAAAAACAACAAACTTTAAAAAGAGGTATAACCCTGGATACCCCATGGAAAGTTTAAGAGATCTTGGATCCGTTGTCATTGTGATGTCAGTTTTTATTGCGCTTGCTCTTATTGTTTCAGATATTCGCGTGCAACATGCTCCCCTGGGTTCAGAAACGACACCCAAGCTAGGAGCTGTATCAGGATTTGCTACCAGAAGTATTGGAAACCCTAGCGTCAGACAAATGAAGGAGTGTTTTGATGCAGATGATGGCGCAGATTTATTAATTTCATCGTACACCACCACAGGAGGCGGAAAGTATTTGTACGATCAATGCAAAGATGAAAAAACGGTTTTAGAAGCAACCTGTGTTTCCAAGTATGGAGCAGGAAAAGCTTGGGATTATGATTGTTCTCAGTACGGTATGAGATGCAAGAACGGACGATGCGCATAAAGGCGTTTAAGGATTCTGAGGCAGGTTCTCGAGTGACAGAGCGTTATCAAGAGATTGATGTGCTTCGTGGCCTTGCCATTTTTGGAATGATAGTGTTTCATTTCTTCTTTGATCTTGATTTCTTAGGCATTGCAGAGCGTGAGATGTATGCAGGTGGTTGGGGAATCTTTCAAAAGGCCATCGCAACGACCTTTCTCCTGTTGGTCGGGGTGAGTCTTACCTTAAGTTATGCACGCGCACAGAAGCACCATGCGATTCCATCGCTCTTTGCAAAATATGGAAAACGCGCATTGAGGGTGTTTGGCTGTGGTTTGTTGATCACACTTGTTACGTATCTTCTGTATCCTCAACAGTACATTGTGTTTGGAATTTTGCATATGATCGGCGTTTCGATTCTGCTTGCACTGGCATTTCTTTCGTTGTACTGGCTTAATCTTGTGCTGGGGATTGTTTTGATATATTTCGGAACCGTTGTTCAACAGAACATCGTGCAGACAAAAGCTTTGCTGTGGTTAGGTTTTGTTTATCCGGGATTTACCACACTTGATTATTATCCCTTGCTTCCTTGGTTTGGTGTGGTATTAGTGGGGTTATTTTTAGGAAAGTATTTTTATCCCCGTGGAGAAAAAAGATACAAGTCAGTTTTCGCTCCCATACCTACTGGCTGGATTCCCAAGCTCCTCAGCTGGATGGGGAGACGATCGTTAGTGATTTACTTGGTGCATCAGCCGATTCTTGTGGGTTTATTGCTCGTCTTTGTGGTATAAATCTAAAATAAGTATCTTACTTTCTTCCCGCAGATACAAATAAGAAAGTCTCAATGATGAAATGTAGACTTCTCGCGTTCCCTTTCGAGTGTAACGCATAGGTTTTCCCAGTTCCGGATTTTCTTTTAATTTTGTTATCTGTTTGATAATCTGTTCTTTAATAACCGGATCTTTAAGTTTAGAGAATAATCTTTGAAAGTCAGGATGAAAATCGGCAATTACCATTTTTTCATTTCAGCAATAAAATCATCGAAATCCATGCTTTTGAATTCTCCGCGTTCATAGCGTTTATAAGCTTCCTCAGTGCGTCTTGCAAACTCTAAATCTTCCTTCATCTGTTTATCCAGTTCGCTTGCTTTCTTAAGAATGAGTTGGTGGCCGTTTTTGATAATGATTAACTTCTCTCCTTCTTTCATACCTTCACGTAATTCAGAAGGAATGACCACTTGTCCTTTTGAGCTCAGTGTTGTTAAAGCAATTTCCATAATCTCACCTATTCTCACCTTAGGTAAGATAGGTCTTACTTGGTATATAAATGTTTCTGTTGAAATGGAAGCAGAGAAAATAGTCTACAACCCCTTCAAAATATCCTCTTTAATCTTCTTCAGATCTTCTGGCTTCACATGAATATACCACTTGTTTTCAGGATATAAAACCAGATTCGATCCTTCATCGCTGCAATAACCCAGACAGCCTGTTTTGGTGACAAACACTTTGCCGATCAGACCCTGTTCTGCAACAAACTGTTTCAGTTCGCGAAAAAACTCCATACCCTGCACGTTCATACAGCATGCCTTCTCAGTGCCGCGGTCATTACAGCAGACAAAAATGTGCTTTTGAGGGATGATGGTTGCAGATTCCATACAGGATGAGGTGACCTAAAGATTTATAAATGGATCGCTTCTCCAGCAGAGTAAAGAAATGTAAAGGAAGGCCGGAGATGTGGAGATTGGCTTCTCTGAATCCAGCTGGAAAACATAAGTATATCATAAGATATCATAACGAACACTCTTATAGGAGGCCGAACATGGGATACTTAAAATATATGCGAGAGTCTTGGAAAAATCCAAGCGAAACCGTTGAAGCCTTATGGAGGCAACGGATGATTCTTTGGAGACAAGAACCAGTAACCTTACGCATTGAACATCCCACACGAATTGACCGCGCGCGTTCTCTTGGCTATAAAGCAAAACCAGGATTTATCATTGTTCGACAGCGTGTCGGCGCAGGAGGCCACAACCGATCAACGATTCGAAGAAAAGGCCGAAGACCAAAGCATGCGCGGCGTTTTACTGTTCTTTCAAAAACATACCAGATCATTGCTGAACAGCGAGCAGTGCAGGATTATGTCAATTGTGAAGTTCTCAATTCCTACTTCGTAGGAAAAGATGGAAAGAATTACTGGTATGAAGTGATCTTAGTTGATAAAAATCACCCCGCAATTCTTGCTGATCCGCAGATGCGATGGATTCATGAAAAACAACACACCGGACGTATTTGGAGAGGACTGACTGCATCGGGAAAACGAAGCAGAGGTATCTTAACCAACAAAGGAAAGGGTGCTGAGAAACTGCGTCCCAGCATGCGGGCGCATGATCGGCTGGCTAAGTAGGAATATAAAGGGAGAAGTATTAAGAAGTTGAAGGTGTATATCGAAGTGATCTTTCATGCAAACGCGTGTCAACACTAACCGCGCTGATGTAGAGATCACGGCCTAACTTATAACCTTCAAGTTTACCGCGACAAAAAAGTTGAGAAACAGCTTGACGTGAAAGTCCTAACCTTCGACTTGCTTCTGCACCTGAAATATATTCTTGGTCTTTGAAAAGACCTGCATCTTTTCGTGCTTCGGTAACGCCACCAGGATAGAGCATTTCAAACGTATGGCGTCCCATGACTCCTGCATCGAACAAGTCTTGGAGTTGAGCAGAACGATGTTTTCTCAGATAGGAACGCACGGGTTGTTTTTTTCTTTCGCGAAGGATCGCATCTCTATCAACGCTTGCATCCTGCCGTGCCTGGCTGATTCCTCCACCTTCTTTCCCGTACACCAGCTCAAAGCACCAGCCAAAACTGGATTTTACAATCTGGTCGCGCGTAGCATCAGGATGTTTTCGCAGATAGGAAACAATCTTTGCCCGATACGTTTCACCATAGCGATCGCGTAAGATTTTCCAATAGGCCTGCTGGTAAGGCCCTACAACAGCGTAAGGCCACCTTTCAGAGTCTACATGAGAAAGTTGAATAAGTTTTTTTGCAATCGCACCTTGCGATCTTCTTAATTTCCTTTCAAGATCAGAAAGAGGGGTTCCTAGGCGAACTTCGCCCAAGAGCAAGGTAAGTTCTGAATCTAAATAATGCCGCCGGTCCCTAAGATTCATAAAGGAGGGAGTTAGCTCGAGGCTTATAAACGTTTCTAAGAAGGAGAGAGGAGAAGGTTAAACAAAAGTGACAAACTAAATAAAAATGACAAACCTTTAAAAACCAATAAACCCAAGAAAGGGGTGTGATGAAAGAGGGGTGAAATAAGAGTTGGTACTCGAACACATCTTTCCTGAGGATTGGTTAGAGCAGAAAACAAAGTATGCGTTTCTTCTGGGAGCGGGATACTCCATCCTAGGAATCCTCATTGCAAAGATT
>DUFX01000020.1 GCA_013331695.1 Candidatus Woesearchaeota archaeon | reverse complement strand
CAGTTTGTTTGATATCTACTGGGAACGTGAGATGTCTGAAGGGAAGGATCTTCTAGTACGAGAGGAACGAAGGTTCGTGGCCTCTGGTCTAACAATTATCTGATAAGGTACGTTGTGCAGCTACGCCATAGCGGATAAGTACTGAAAGCATCTAAGTACGAAGCCGCCCCTGAAAAGAGATATCATAGAACACGAGTAGAAGACTCGTTTGATGGAACTGGTGTGTACGTACTAAGGTAACGAGGTACTCAGCATGCAGTTACCAACGTTCATTTTTCCCTATTTTACTTGGTCTTTTTTTCTTTTTTTGTTCCTATTTTCTTGTTGTCTTTTTCTCGTTCAAATTATGTGATTTTCCGGTTGAACCGTGATATTTCCGAAAAGGGCATGTCAAATCCGGAAAAACTACTAAGCAAACCGGAAATTTCCCAATCCAACCGGAAATTTTCCGATTTTTTCTAGCAAAGGCTTATTAAAACTAAAGTTTTAGAAAATCGTATGAGAAATTTTAAAGATCTTCAAATCTGGAAACTCGCTTACGAGTTTAACATAGAAATCTATAAGATATTACCAACCCTCCCAGAAAGGGAGTTACGTAATATCTTTGATCAGCTGCAGCGTGCATCAACCTCAATTCCCTTAAACATTGCTGAAGGCTCGCGTGCAGAATCAGGACGTAAGTTTTTTAACTACCTCCATTACGCGTACGCATCTTCAGCAGAAGTCGAAGTGCTCTTGATGATGTGCTCTGAGTTTGGGTATATCAGTAACGACGAGTTTAAAGCATTATGGCAGAGGCTTGATGAGTTGAATGCAAAACTCTATTCCTTTATGAAAGCAGTTTTTAAGGATAAAGTTATTCACGATGACAATCGAGAAGGAAGATTCCGGCAACCTGTTCCCTTTCAACAACGGGTTTTCTCGTATGGCTCTCACGAAGAGAAGGGTGTTACTGAAGCAGGGGAGGAAATTTCTGAAGAAACCATTCGCCGATTAGCAATACATGGAGAAGGAAGAGGAAAGGAAAAGCTGTTTTTTTAAGTATTATTTTGAGGAAAATTCCTAAACCTTATAAATCCTCGATTGTTTCTTACCGTTATGGAACAGCAGAAGATCGAACAACACAAGCAGATCCTCATACCACCGATTGATCTCTTGCAAAGCACCAAAAAAGATATTGAACACTGGCTTGCTTCTTTAGTTATGCGTCCCTTCCATGCGCGTCAGATCATGCGCGAGTTGTATGCGAAGTACAAACAGAGAAAAGATCGCTATGAAGTAAAGAAAAAAGCAGATCTTCCTCTTGAACTAAAGGATATTGTTCTGAATCAGAAAAAAGAAGCTTTTGATGCTGTTGGAAATCAAGCCATCTTAAAACTTGCTGAAAAACACGTCTCTGTTGACGGCACAACAAAGTATGCCTTTCTCCTTGTTGATGGCAAGAAGATTGAGTCTGTTTTTATTCCGCAAAAAAGTAAGAATACTTTGTGTATTTCAAGCCAAGTCGGCTGTGCAGTGCGGTGCACCTTTTGCGTCTCGGGTAAAGACGGTTTGCTTCGCAACCTTTCTGCTGGCGAAATCGTTGCGCAAGTGCTTGCGGTGCTTGACGATGACAAATCGATTGACAACATTGTTTTCATGGGTATGGGCGAGCCACTTCATAATTACAATGCAGTGGTGTCTGCAATTTCGATCTTAACCGATCCTGACGGACTTGCATGGTCAAGTCGTGATATTACGGTTTCCACTTCAGGGATTCCTGACAAGATTATTCAGTTGGGAAAAGATACCAAAGTACTCTTTGCTTTATCGTTGCATGCACCCAATAATGCACTGCGCGATCAACTGGTTCCGATCAACAAGCGCTGGCCTCTTAAAGTTGTTTTGGATGCGTGTGCACAATTTCCTTCTTCTGAGAAACATCCGCTGATGATCGAATATGTTTTGTTGAAAGGTGTGAATGATGCGCTTGGGCAGGCTGATGAACTTGCTGAACTTTTAGGATCTTGGCACACCAAGGGAAGCTGGTTTGTGGTGAATCTGATTCCTTTTAATCCTCATCCGTATGCGACGTATGAACGGTCTGATGCTGCTGTTGTTTTTGCGTTTAAGAAAAGACTCATGACTGCTGGTTTGAAGACGTTTATCCGCGAAACACGAGGCTACGAGATTGCTGCTGCGTGCGGGTTGTTGACGCAGGGGAAGGGGAAAGAGAATTAGTGTTTTGGTTAGTTGTTTTCATAAGCAACATACTTACCGTTTCTGATTTGTTTTACTTGCACCTCTTTATGGACATCTCCAAACTGATCAAATGCAACAGGACCAGAAACTCCTTGATACGTTTTACTGACGTTGTATAGTGCTATTTTTTGCTAAAATTCTTGGAAATTATGATCTTCAACTGGAATTTGAAGTTCCTGATTACCTTGAACTTGAGAAAAATTTGAAAGATTTTCGGCATCAGTTTGCTCAGCATATTAGGGATTTTGAGATTCTGAGAATGACTGAAGAATTTAAGTATGACTTTTATCCGTTTTGTATATAAAAATTGTAAGTTTTAACTTGAATTAACCAAAACCGCTGCAACAATTCCGAACAGCATTATTTGCTTATCCATGGGCATCATCAACACTATCTGAAATGGCAGAAAGAAATGGCAACATAATTAAAGATTTTGGTTGGAAATATTCCACTGGCGCGTTTTTTTGGAAGTTGTCATATACCCTGTCCCCATAATACTCCCGCTTAAAATTCGTCAATTCAGGATTTTTTACAGTAAACGCCCAGTGAGCAGTCAATCCTTCTTCGTTGGCAAATTGTCCAGTGAAATGTTGCTGCACTTCTCCTGAAGAAAGCGCCCTATTATAAAAGCGTACTTCATCAAGCATTCCTACGAATCCAAGACTTAACAAACTTGAGCCGCCCAAGTCACAACCTGCTGTTGGAACGCCCATATCCATAAAACCAGTCCATTCCCCTTTCCTTTTCCCGTCATCAGTTACTTCCTGAAGTGTTCCATCAAGATAGAGCTGTACTCCTGCGCCATTCTGAGTAACCACCAGATGATGCCAAAGAGTATCTTGTATGGTCGCAGTTGAATAGGCATTGACGTATAGATTTTCCGACCAACTCACACCCTTGATATTAATCCATATTTGGTTATTGTGGGTTTTCTCAATAAGAAGACGTTTACCGTCAGTTTCATAAATATGAAGGATATTTTGTCGCGTGCCTACCTCATTCAGTTGGAACCAAGTTTCAAAAGAGCCTTGCGGACTGCTTAACGCAGGATAAGCGCCACAATCAACAAGGGGCTTTGGCGGATTTAACTTTTGCATACTCCTCACAGCCACACCAATTTTTCCTTCGGTGAGTTCTCCATTTGTTCCAAGAAGGGCTATACGATTGTTGTCTGATTCATCAATAATATCTGTTGACCGGGTTACTTTCCACACAGAAGCCATAACCTTTCCAATATCAGGATTAAAGCGATGCCATAGTGCCCAACCTCCTGTGGGCGCAGACAGACTGGAACCAAAAGGAGGAATGCCCCTGCCTTTAATCTTAATATCATCAACATTAGCTTGGTACCACCCATTGCTTCCATCAACATAATTAGTAAAGAGCGGCCTATTAAGATCTTTGTTAAAGTTTTTATATGCAAATTGATTGGCAAAACGACGCATATCCTCTGTATTCGGCCAATCCTGGCCTGTTACCGAGCGGGCATCATGCATGGTTGTAAAGACATATGGAAATCGTGAAGCATGGGAAAGATCCCACCCCAAGGTGACAGCTTTACGTTTATCAGCTTCGGTGGGAAATTGTTCCCCTATATAACCCGCATAGACAGATGCGGGGTGGTCTTGCAGGCCATATACGACATCAAAATTGTATCCCATAACCGGTTCACCATTAAAGTTTTGTATGTTTGATTCTGTTGTTCTTGATATCATAAGGCGCGTGGCTAAATCAATATAATCAAGCAATTTTTGTTTTTCTTCTGCAGTTAACAGTGAAGGTTCTCTATTCTCTACAGCCTGCGCATCCGCCCTTAATAGATTAGCAATACCTCCAATAACCAATATGCTCGCATCTGGAACATAATTACAATGTGATTTTTCTCTATAAAACCCCACATCAAGAAGTCTTTGAGTAAACTCATAACCATTCATTTGAGGATCCCTGGGATCCTGACACGCCCAGCCTTTGAGATTGTATGCCTTTCTGTCATCATAAATCCACCTAAAATAATGCTCTTTTAAGATAGAACCATACTCATTCAGAAACCTCTGCATATTCCCTGTTCGTTGTTCAGCAGGAATACGCAAAAAAAATACAAACGCATCGGAAACACCAAACAAAAATTGACCGACATCAAGCATACTCTCTGAAAATACTCCTGTTGTATCCCTCCAAATACGGATAGGTTTATCAAGAGGGTAGGCTGACCCGATATAATAAAGATCCCATAACTTATTTTTTTGTTCTTGGGTTGTACCAGGAGGGACAGTCGGAATCTGTTCGGGTAAGTGACTATATTGAAACTCAGACACTTCTTCCAGGTATTGCAATGGAACAAGATATAATCCTGCTAACTCATCAAGCAGGGCAATATCTCGTTTCTTCCCTGCATAACGCAGGAACGCATTAGTTTGCCCCTGAAGATTATACAGCGAGTAGGGTCTCCCTAAACTTATACCGTCAGTAGCAAACGTTTTATGAACC
>DUFX01000006.1 GCA_013331695.1 Candidatus Woesearchaeota archaeon | reverse complement strand
CTCCATGCGATTGAGATGAAAGCATTTGGAGGCTTGGTGAGCGGTACAATAACGTTTAAGACGTGGTATGCATTTATCATGCATACATACAGCTATTACTTGGAAAACCATAAAAAGTATGGAATTATTTCAAAAGACCTCCTGAAACGCATTGAAGAACGATTCAAGCGGGATGATTATCTTTTGAAGATCAAGACTAAGCCTGTTCTTCTCCACGGCGACTGCCAGCGTGAGAATATTAAGATAAAAGATGGAAAAATTGCAGGAGTTTTTGACTTTGAATGGTCCATTGCAGGGCATAATGAGTTTGAATTTAAGAGTATTCTTTCACCCTCTAAAAAACATAAGATCCTGCAGGAAGAAGTGATGAAAGGCTATGAATCGATCACACCGCTCTCGCCTGAGTTTCCTCAGCGAGTCAAGCTGTATATTATTATTAATTGTTTAGACTTTCTTGAAGCTGCGCATCTGCACTGGGAAGACGACGAAGAACGAATACAGAAATATTTGGGTGTGATTGAAACGCAGCTACAGGAATAACGCAAAGAATAAAGAATTCTGCGACTTAAGGTCCTTCAATCTTCCCTTCGACAATCTTCTTCATCTCGTTGACAAACTCAGCAGCTTCCTTGGCGTAGCGGTCGTAATCAGCACCCTTAAATTCACGGATTTCACGGTGCGTAATACCCTTCATAATGTGATAGAAATTTCTCATAACCACAGGATATTTAGGATGCATCTTTTTTGTTTTTACAAAATACTCTTCAAGCAGATCAGCAACATGCTCAGGAGCAGCAGGAACTTGCCCAATGCGCATCAGTGCAGCATGGCCTGCATCAATTACAGCCCAGTACAGATCCACCATTGCCTGCAGCACATGCCATTTGGAGTTCATCAGCGTTGCAGGAGCTCGCACAAAGTAAGACCAGACTGCTTCAGGAGAGGGCCGCACTCTTCCCATGCGCAGGAGCATTTGCAGAGGATCAAATAAACCCGTGTCAATCAATGCAACACCGTCGCGAAGCATATTGACTGCAACAGGATCTCCTGCTTTCACATATTCCCAAAATGACGTAAGTTTCAGTGTCGTAACGTGAAGTTTCGGAGAAATATCTGCAATCATTTTTTGAATAATAATTCGATAGGTCTGCACAACTTCAGGTCGCAGTTCGATAGAAAGGTCGTCAATAATCAGCAGCACGTCAATATCCCCTTCAGGAGAGGGAACCTCTTCTTTTGTCTGTTTGGTTATACTTCCAAAGAGAATAATCGCCTTCACAAAGGTTCCAAATTCCTTAAACGCCTTCTCTGCAAACTTGTAGGCAATATCATAATTTTCCCGGGAATACTTTTCCACATTAGGCCGTGGACGGCGTTCTACCTTAAATTCCATTGCCTATCAACACCTCTTTTCCTAGGAATTATCCAAGAGTCTTTAGATTGTGTCTTCAGGTTTCTTGCTTTATAAAGTTTGTGACGCAATTAGCCGGGAGATTAGCGAGGAGAGAAATAACATAAAGAATATATACCCCCTCATGATAAAACTCAGCATGCACATCCCGCGAACGATGTCGACCCAGCATCCTGATAATGTGAGGAGTCCCTTCTTTGCAACGAACAGTGTGCTGGGAGATGAAGATGAAGTCAAAGAAGCATTCTATGCCTTTTCTCATCTGAAAATCAAAGAACAACTCTGGGATTTTGAAGGAAAGGAAGTGGATAGTTCAGTTGTCAGAAAACTCTTGTCAGGCTACGAAACCTTTTTTAGAAGCAAACAGCTTGGGAAAGATGTTTTTTTGACGTATCGTGTTCCCAATCCTGATGTTGAAAAAAATGAGGGCAAGATTCTGCTTGAAACCTTAGAAAGCATCCCAAGGAGCTTTGATCTTGCACGAACATTCTACGAGAAAGATGGTGCTCCCCTTGATATTGCGCCCATCTTTGAAGTTGCAGTTCCGATGGTTACCCATGCAAAAGCAGTAAGCAGGATTGCAATGTATTACAAAAAGTTTGTTGCAGGAAAAGGGAATCAGATTATTGATGAACAAACGAATAAAACCGTTGCGTCCTGGATTGGCGAGTTCTTTCCTAAATCGCTCCGCGTCATCCCGCTGTTGGAGGATAAAGAATCACTCCTCAACGCAGACAAGATTGTAGAAGAATTTGTCAAAGAACAGAAAATCGAAGACCACCAGCGCGTCTGGCTTGCACGCAGTGATCCTGCATTAAATTATGGTTCTGCTGCAACCGTGTTGATTGAGAAAATTGCTCTGCAGCGCCTTCATCACCTCAGTGAAAAGATTTCCGTTCCCCTCTTCCCCATTCTTGGATGCGGATCCGCGCCCTTCCGTGGAAATTTCAAGCCGACAAATGTAGAAGCGAATATGAAAGCATATCCGTCGGTGCAGACCTTTACGCTTCAATCCGCATTCAAATATGATTATGAAGAAGGTGTTGTTCAAAATGCAGTGCAGAAGATTGAAGAAACAAAGACAAAGAAACCGCTTGTTGTCGATGAAGAAAAACTTCTGCTCATCATCGAGAAGCTTGCTCATGCGTATCAACAGCAGATGACACTGCTTGCGCCGATTATCAATGATTTTTCAATCCATATTCCGAAACGCCGAAAGAGGAAATTGCACATTGGCCTGTTTGGCTATGCACGAAAACATACCAGTCATGAACAAGAACATATTCACCTCCCGCGGGCAATTCCGTTTTGTGCATCGCTGTATTCACTCGGACTTCCTCCGGAACTCTTGGGGCTTCATGTACTGACGCAGAAAGATATTGAGGTGATGGCGCATGCATATCCTTCTTTTGAACAGGATTTTAAGGATGCTGCACAGCTGTTGAACGAAGACAANNGATAAGAAAAAAACGCCGAGGCTGGGAATTTCACCCGTACACGCTATTATCCTGCTTGCACTGAGATTTGAACCCAGATAGCCAATAGGCACTTCAGGTTTCAACTGAGTGCAATACCGGATTATGCGACCTCGGCACGCATAAATAAACACAAGTTTTATATATTCTACTGGTTTCCATAGTATTGGTTTCAACTGAGTCAATAATGTTCAAATTATGCGACCTTTTTTCTTTCATTGTTTTTCATGCTTAAATACCTCACGTCACCATGTCTTGTGTCCAGTGGTCAGAAGAGAAAACATTAAATAGAGAAGACTACAAAAGAGGCATATGAAAAATAAATTCTTCTTAATATTCCTTACAATGGTGCTATTTTTTATCCCCGTAACCTACGCTAATGTTATCTTTCCGTATTATATGGTTGTTTATGGGGCAAATATTTTTCTTCTGATCCCCATTGTACTCGTTGAAGCAGGTCTTGCTTGGTATCTTACAAAGAAGTGGTATCGTGAACATATCACCATGCTCAGAATGAGCCTTTATTTTTTGGCTGCAAATATCTTCTCTGCACTCCTTGGTTTATTGCTTGTGACGGGTTTGTATAGTATCGGACAACTTCCCGAGAGAGTATACTCAGTTTTGGCATATCCCGAAACCGTATTGAGTACTTCAGCTCTCTTAATCCCTACAGCATTGCTCAGTGCTCTCTTGGAATGGCCNNACCAACTCCACCACTGCCTCAGCATGATTCGTCTGGGGGAAGAAGTCAAACAACGCAGCGCTTTTGAGCTGGTAGTTCTTGAATTTAGGAATATCTTTTCCCAACTGATCAATATTGCAGGAAACGTAAATCAACACTTCAGGCTGGAGGATATTCAGTTGTTCAATCGTCTTCGGATGCATACCGCTTCGCGGAGGATCGGTAATCACAAACAACGGCTTGGGGAGGGTGAGTTTTTTGAGCTGAGCAGCATCAAGAACTATAGCTTGCGCATTCGCAATCTTGTTTTCTTGAATATTTTTTTCAGCTTGATCAATGCTGGGTTTCACACTTTCGACAATAACAACACTCTTGAATAACGCTGCATTGATAATTCCAAAACAGCCGACACCGCCATACAGATCAAGAAGGTGGGCATTCTGTGTTTGATGAGACTTCAGAAGTGTGTTGACATACGCTTGCATCTTCTCTGCCATAACGGTGTTATTCTGAAAAAATCCTTGGATCGGATACCAGAACGTTTTTCCAAGCAGAGTTTCTTTGATGACATCCTTTCCCTTGACAACAAAAAAGTCTTCAGAAATACTGATCTCGGTGTCACAGGGAGCATACGCGACAAGGATATTTTGTGCTGTTGATGTTTTTGCGAAAGCNNGAACGAACCTCTTTGAGAAGCACATTGAGGGAATCATTTGAAATCGCACATGCTTCTACATCAACAATCTTCCACCACTTGTCTTTTTCACGAAATCCGAGACCTAGGGGGTGAAAAATAAAATCCATCCTATTGCGATATTGATAGGGTTGATCAGCAAAGATAGTGATCTGTTCTTCAGGAAGACGAAGAGAACGGGCAAGAGCCTTCTTTTTGTTTTCAAGCTGAAGAGAGTAGTCAATGTGCTGTGCTGAACAGCCCCCACAGCTTCCAAAATAAGGGCATAAAGGTGTTGTTAAGGGTGTTTCCGGTGTTGCCATACCTGCCAGGAAGAAGACAAATATTTAAATAATCTTCCCTCCCCCTTGTTGCTATGACCTTTTCCAAGCTCCAGATCGGACTGATTATAGTGGTCATTCTTATTATTGCAGTATTCAGCCTTTCTGTTACAGGAAACCTTCCCGGAGCCAAAAAGTACGATGAATTTGCCAAATGTCTTTCTGCAAAAGGAGCCGTGATGTATGGTGCATTCTGGTGCCCGCACTGCAAAGCACAGAAACAGGAATTTGGACGAAGCTGGGCTTATATCAACTATATTGAATGTTCTACGGCAGATGGGAAAGAACAAACGACCATCTGTAAACAAGCAGATATCAAGAGCTATCCAACCTGGGAGTTTGCTGATGGAAAACGCATTGCAGCAAATCTTCCTTTAGAACGCTTAAGCGT
The DNA here is from genome assembly GCA_013331695.1 of Candidatus Woesearchaeota archaeon. GTDB lineage: Archaea > Nanobdellota > Nanobdellia > Woesearchaeales > UBA12501 > UBA12501 > UBA12501 sp10192u. Next base: position 538 of record DUFX01000006.1, on the reverse strand, counting down.
CCAAACCGGCTGCCCACTCCCTCCTTAAGATTCCTTCTTAAGACTCCTTCGAATCCTTCTGAACACAAACTTTTTATAAGAGCGCGGTTGTCCTTCAGACTTCAGTTGACTACTTAAATCTATTAAAATCTAGTAAAAATAACACAAAGGGGGTTATAGGCATGGAAAAAGAACACAAAGAACATGCTGGTGCTCATAAAGAGATAAAAAGTGAAGCAAAGAGCACACACGCACCAGCTCACAAAGAAGCAAAAGAATGCTGTCAAATGACGGGTTCAACGAATTCAAGTGACGGACATGCAGGAAAATCCTGCGACAGTTTTCACACAACCATCACGGTATTAGTGTGTCTTCTTGTGCTGGTAAGTTTTATCAATCTCTATGGAACGTTTAGTATGCGAGGCAAATTCTTGGCTCTGCTCGCTCCGTCGGGTGCAGGAGCAGATGACGGAACCGGAAGCCTAGGGCAGGATGTACCTTCAGGACCAGAACCGAAGGTTGAAGCAAGCGCTGATGATGATCCGGTCAAAGGAGACAA
>DUFX01000083.1 GCA_013331695.1 Candidatus Woesearchaeota archaeon | reverse complement strand
AAAAAAAACAAACTTTATAAACTATAACGTGCAGAATGTCTTTTTAGTTCCTTATTTCATTTTAAAAGTACTCAAGGGGTGTTGATGATGTTGTGGAAAAAAGGAAATGAACGATTTGCTCTTCTGATTGTTGCTGTGGTTGCAGTGTTTGGTTTGATCTTGATGTTTAACAATTCTTGGAATGATGATGATTCATTTACCGGTTTTGCAGCGAAGAAAGCAGTCGCTAAAGCAAAGGCTCCGCCTCCCCCACTTCCTGAAGTGAAGACGTGTGTGGATAGCGATGGTGGACGTATTTTGAATGTGAAAGGGTTTGTTTCTGGTGAATATGTAAATGGTCAACAGTACCGTTTTGATGATGTTTGTCGTGGTGCTCAACTTACTGAATATACTTGTAAATCACCGAGTGCAATGGGTGTCGGAATGACTGCCTGTCCTCGTGGTTCTGCATGCCAAGATGGTGCATGTGTTTCCTTGTGTGGTAATGACCGTGCTGATCGTGGTGAAAATTGCGGAACCTGTCCTGCTGATGTGCAGTGTGGTGCAGATGAACGATGTGAGAATAATGCCTGTGTTTCTCGTTTCTTCTGTCGTGGCATTGTTGGCGGTATTGAGACAGACCAAGGTGTTTCACAAAATGTATGTGATCCTGCAACTTCTGTAGCTACCGCATACTCTTGTTTTGCCGCTAATCTAGCTAATCAGCCAGCCACTCAGTCTTGTGTACGTGGTTGCAATCCAACGACACAAAGCTGTTGTCTTCCTGCGGTCGGAAGGGAGAATCCGATGGTACTTCAGAGCAGATGCATTGGAGACTGGATAGAAACTGCTACAGTTGCATCTCGAGCTGCTATTTTACAAGGATGTTCTGCAGAAACGGTATGGTACCGCATCAATGATTCCTTCAATTGTGCAGCACGAGGACTCTCGTGCTATGCAGGGAATTGTGTTGCGAATTTTCCTCCTATTGGCGAGCGTTGTGGTCCGGGTATGCTCTGCGGTGTTGCTGGCAGTGGCATTTGTATTAGTAGTTATAGGCCTATTCGTTCAGTTCCCAATGCTGAAAGCGGAGCTGATGTATGGATATGCGTATCACCTAATCTTACCGAAGGGGAAACCTGTGATATCCATCGACAATGCCAGCAGGGATTATTTTGTGATAATCAGAGTGACGGAACGTGTCGTCCAGGACAGCGTTAATCTTTTTTCTTTTTCTTCTCTTTCTTTTTTCTGTTCTTTCTCTTTTCCTCGCTCTCCTTCTTTTGTCGTTCGACTAAATTTAAACAATCTTTATAAATCTCCATTCCTCAGAAAACCCTATGGCCAAACGATCTTTAAAACATGCTGTTTCTCATCGACCTCATCGCACTCAACAAGCCCGGGGGAAAGAATACACCCTCAAAGCCATCATCTTTGACCTTGATGACACCTTGTACGATAATCTCAACCAAGTAGGAAAAAAAGCCATGCATACGGCAGACATTGCCATGGCGCATTTTCTGAAAGAAGATCCAGAAGTGATCCATAATCTCCGTGCTGATCTGGTGCAGAAAGGCATCCGCTTCTTTGAACAAAATCCCTTGATCTGCCATGAGCTCGGTGTCAATAAACAATTGATTGACAAAGCCTCTGAAATTGCAAACAATCATTACTATGTCTTTCCCAAAGTTAAGGGCATCAAGCTTTTTCCCGGTGTACCGGCCCTGCTCAAAAAATTAAGAAAAAAGCATAAGCTTGCACTAATTACCTTTGGAGTCTTAGAAAAACAGCAGGAGAAAATAAAAGTATTGAAGGTTGCCCCGTATTTTGACTTCGTTGCAGTTGACCAATGGTCAGGCATNNAATCCCAAGAATGAGATTGAAGTCGGCAATAAACTCGGCATGACCACCATTCGTGTTCTTCAGGGCAAGTTTAAGGATTATGCTCCTAAATCTGATTTTGAACGTGCCGATTTCAATGTGAAGAAGGTTACTGAAGTTGATGGGGTTGTGGAGCTGTTGTGAAGTACATTTTTGAGTGGTTAGATTTCAATCACGATCTTCTTTTTATCTTCGGGATAGACCGTAACTTCTCCTCCTTTTTTCAATCCCAAAAATTGGATAAGCCGTTTAGGGAAGCGAATATCTAATGTTGAGCCGACTCTTCCAATTTTCGTCTTTGCTGAAAGCCCCCACAAACCTTTTTTTTTGACTTTTTCTGTTATTTTTTGTGAAGTTTGCTCATCAAAAAATTCTTCTCCGCACTGTGAACAGACTTCAGCATCAAAATCATCAACATAAACTCCGTAAAGATTATAGGGGACTTTTTTTCTTATCAAGGTTCCTTGTTCGCACAGGTAGCATTTAGTCATTGTTTTCACCTTTTAGTCTTGGATCATAACCGTTTTGATGATGCATCTTTCTTCTCGGATAACATAAGCAACCCGAATGTAAGTGTGTACTGCAATAAAACCATCCGTTTGTTTTATTTTAGCTCCCTTTTTTATCGTTAAGATAACTTGATCGANNGTAGTTTAGTCCGGCTATAACGCCGCCCTTACAAGGCGGAGGTCACCGGTTCAAATCCGGTCGGGCCCATGCTTTTTATACCCACCTCCTTTTGTTACACTCTCTTTTTTACCTCTTCTAAAACAGGTTTCCAACATTCCTTTTTTATAGAAAGAACATCAGCTAAATCATCCGCTGAAGGCTGATAGCCCATATAGTTAATATCATGGCGTAATCGCCGTAAATTATCAAGAACATAAATGGGGCGGTTGGTTTTTACCTGCAAAGCGGTAAGCGCTTGTATGGAGTCTTCATGATCTCCTTCCCATCCTTGAAGGAGAAGAAGCGCTTCGCCTAATCGGCGAAAATTTTCATAAATTCCCCTAATGATCGTTGAAGCTCCTTCAACCGTTGGTGTGAGGGTATCCAAATATATCATTTCTTGTTCGCTTGCAAGGATTAAGCTTCGTGCCTGTGCTTTATCAGGCACTCGTTTTCTCATCTTCATGGCCTTACCTCTAAAAATCCATTAAGAATGATACCATTTGCTATATTCGCAAAAACATTAGGATCTATTTTCTGACGACAAAAGAGATGCAGTTTAACTTGCACCTTTTCTCGATACCCTAATGCGCATGTTTGAAAATTCTCAACGGTCAATGCAAGATTTCCTGGAATCTCAACTGCGATGTCAAGATCGCTGGTGCTGATATCATCTCCTTTTCGATAGCTTCCAAAAAGAATAATAGCACGGGCTTGGGGGTAAGACTTCCTAATCGCATTCGCTATTCCCGATAAATAAATTTGTTGGAAATTTAAAACGATTTTTATTTGTTTAAAATATTCAGATTCTTGGTTAACCGCCAATCGCCAAAGTTTTCCAAGAATATTTCTTATTATAACTCCTTTTTTGATAAAAATCTCAATAACTTGCTTTGCTACGGTTTTAGACGTTCCTGTTGCTGTGCAAATCTCGTTAAAGGTAAACTCTTTTTCAGGATATGCACAAAACCATGATAAAATGCGAAGTGTCGAGGATGTCAATTCGATTCGCGTTATGGCTTTTTTTTGATGTTTTTGTTTTGGCATGCCTACAGGTAACCAAGAGAACTATTTAAATCTTTTGGTTACCAATTGGTTTTATTTTAGTTTAACTGGTTTTATAGAGAACCACTATGCGCTGCGCAGTTTCGATCAGTTCTTATTCACTCTCCGTTCAAAAATAGTTCTTCGTGTATTTTTCCTCTCCGACGACAAGTTTATAAACTCAAGATCCTCCAAAACTCTGAGAAAGAGCAAAAAAGAGTAAAAAGAGGGGCGATACAGCTTCTCTATACTATACTAGTATACTAAAATGGACCAACTTGCAGTGCAACACACCCAACCATTAACCCAACCCTCTCAAGACATTCACGAGAGTATCTTCAGCATCCTGTTTGAGCAGGATGAGGTTACTTGGCAGGCGCTTCTGATGGACCTCGTTCGATCTGAACAAATGGATCCCTGGGATATTGATATCTCTATGCTTGCCCAAAAGTATATTGAAACGATTAAAGAGCTCAAGAAAACAGACTTGCGTATCTCTGGCAAAGTCCTGCTCGCTGCTGCAATTCTTCTGCGCGTGAAAGCCCACCATCTTCTTGTGGATGATATTGCACAATTTGACAACCTTTTGAATGACCGTGACGAACAAACATTGTACGAAGAAGACGGCGCTCCTATTACTTTCAATAAAGATCTCTACAAATCTCTGCACCTCATCCCAAGAACGCCTCAGCCAAGGAAGCGTAAAGTTACGATCTACGACCTTATCGAAGCGCTCAAAATTGCCCTCGACATCCAGGAAAAAAGAAAGCTGAGGCTTCCTAAACTTCTTCAGCTCGAACTTCCCGCCCGAAAGTATGATCTGACCGAACTGATGACTCAAGTGTATCTTCGCTTGTTAAAATTGCATCGCAAGGATAAAGAACGCAAAGTCTATTTTACTGATATTGTTCCTGAGCAAACCAAATTTGGGAAAATTTATACTTTTATTCCTCTTTTACACTTGACGAACCAGCGCAAATTGGATCTTGACCAGCAGGAGCATCTGGGGCCTATTGAAATTAAGGTTATTAAGGAGCATATTGACAAAGAGATTATGAAAGAAGCTGAAGAGTATTAGGGGATGTGTGGGTGTTTGAGTGGGGTTGAGGTTATTCTACGGAATACTAAAGCTATTTAAATCCCTTCTTGTTTAAACCGTTTATGCACGTCTTAATCACGGATATCAACGGAAACCCGAATGTCGGCTTGTACGGCTTTGCCAATGACCACTTCTGCCTCCTAGGAGAAGAAGTTCCTGAAGCAACAGCCAAACAAATGGGGCAGGTCCTGGGCGTTCCTGTGCATCGCATATCTTTATGTGGAACGTCATTAATCGGCGTATTCTGTGCAGGGAACAATCACGGTGTGGTTATTCCTGATATTGTATTTGCGGATGAAAGAAAACACCTGGAAAAGCTTGGTATTCCCTTTACTGTTATCAAAACACGCCACACCGCACTTGGCAATAATCTGCTGTGCAACGACAGCGGATGCTTGGCAAGCAACGAACTGAGTGCAGATGCAAAAAAAAGTATTAGACAGGCGCTTGACGTGCCTTTAAAACCGGGCAATATTGCAACCTTGGATATTGTGGGATCCTGTGCAGCAGTCAATGCAGGCTATTGCCTGGTGAACAAGCATATTACTCCTGAAGAACAAGCCTACATCGAAGAACTGCTCGGCGTTGTCTGCACGACCGGAACTCTTAACATGGGAAGTCCATTTATTCGTTCAGGCATTATCTGCAACAAAAACGGTTTTGTAACCGGAAACGCAAGCGGCGGTCCAGAAATTACCAACGCAGACCAAGCGCTTGGTTACCTCAAAATTTAATACGTTTACTGGCGGTGAACCCATGAAAGCGCAAATCAAACAAAAATATATGCACATGAAAATGCTGGAACAACAGATTGAAAAAATGCAGGAGCAGCTCCAGACCTTTGACAATCAACTTCAAGAAATCTCATCGATGAAATCTGCAGTGGAAGAAATCAAAACCGTAAAATCAGGAGCAGAAATCCTTGTTCCTCTTGCCACGGGTATTTTTGTCAAGGCCAGCATCAAACAACCGGACCATGTTCTTGTCAATGTCGGAGCGCAAACCGCAGTTCCCAGAAAAGCAGACGAAGCATTAACTATGCTCAACGATCAGCTTGCCGAGATTGAGAAATTGAAGCACAACTTCTCCCGGCAGCTTGAGCAGATGACGCAGAAAGGTTCAGCCATTGAACACGAAATGCGCGGATTGCTTGAAAAACATATTGCACAAGGCGGAACCTTAGATTTTGACGAAGATAATGAGGGTGCAAGTCAAAAAGAACATGAGGAAGCATAGACCATGTTTGGATTCTTAAAAGAAAAACTGAAAGGTGCGCTTCAGCGCTTCACCAAAGGCGTTGATGAAAAGGCGAAAACTGAAGAAGTGAAGGAAGTTGTTGAGAAAAAAGCAAAGCCAGCGAAGCAGAAACCGGTTCAAAAACAAAAGAAGATTATAAAAGAAATCAAAAAGACAGTTCCCCCTCAAAAAGAAAAGCAAAAAAAAGAAAAAGTACAAGAAAAGATACCTGAACCCGTACAAGAACCGGCGCCGGAACCCGTTGTCGAAGAGAAAAAGGAAGAAAAACAAGGATTCTTCGGACGGCTCAAAGAGAAGTTCTTTAAGAAAGAAGAGACTGAATCTGAAGAGGAAAAACCTGAAGAAGCTGAAGTTGAAGCATTAGCACCGCAACCTGAATTTGAAGAACCGAAAACGCAAGAACCTAAAGCTGAAGCAGAAGAACTCGAAGAACAAGAAGAATCTGAAACTGAAGAAGAACCTGAACCCGCGGAGAAAGAAGGGGAAAAGAAAGGATTCTTTGCACGACTCACCGAAACCATCACCAAAAAAACCCTTTCTGAAAGTGCATTTAACGAAATCTTTGAAGATCTTGAAATTGCTCTGCTTGAAAACAATGTTGCAGTTGAAGTGATCGAAAAGATCAAACAAGACCTGAAAGAAGCGCTGGTTGATAAAAAAATTACCCGCGGAAAGATCGAAGAAACCATTGCCTTTACACTCAAAAAATCGATTGCAGATCTCTTTAACGTTAAACCTATTGATTTGCTCAGCGAAGCAAAGAAGAAAAAACCGTATGTCATTGCTTTTGTTGGCGTCAATGGTTCAGGAAAAACCACTACCATCGCAAAGCTTGCTTACTTTTTTCAGCAGAAAGGAATGAAGCCCGTGATTGTTGCAGCAGATACCTTCCGTGCAGCTGCGATTCAACAACTGGAAGAGCATGCCAACAAGCTCAATGTCAAATTGATCAAACATGATTATGGCGCAGATCCTGCTGCAGTTGCCTTTGACGGCGTCAAATACGCCCAACTGAAACAGATGGATGTTGTTTTGATTGACACGGCAGGACGACTGCACAGCAACACGAACCTGATGGATGAGATGAAGAAAATCATCCGTGTTGCAAAGCCCGATCTCAAACTCTTTATTGGGGAAGCAATAACTGGCAATGATTGTGTTGAACAAGCAACGCAGTTTAATGAAGCAATCGGCATTGACGGCATGATCCTGTGCAAGGCTGACGTTGATGAGAAAGGGGGTGCTGCAATTTCTGTTTCCTATGTCACCGGAAAACCTATTCTGTATCTTGGAACCGGGCAGAAGTATGAAGATCTGAAGCCGTTTGATACGAAGCTTGTTCTGGGGCATTTGGGATTATAAGAACAGACTCGCCCCTCAAGAATGGGTGCTTGGTATCATCAGTTCTAACGCAACCTTTATATATCAAAAGATATCCTAAGATATCAAATGATCGTAAAAATCGATGTGACGAAGTGCGAGCTCGAAATCAAACGTCATGCCTTGCTCCGGGCTCTTGAACGTCATATTACTCCTGATCAAATTGAGGCCACGATAAAAAGTGGGAGGATCGAACGGTTTGGTAAAAACAACTTTCGTTTTGTCAAACGCTATAAAGATGGTACGGTTGTTTGTGTTGATCGGTTGGAGGGAAATACCATTATTATCGTAACAATCGAAACTCGGTGATGACTATGGAAAAAACATGTTCGGAATGTAAAGGGAAGATGAAACGTTTGGAGACGGAAACCTCTGAAGGTATTGGTTATACCTATTTTAAATGCCAAGCATGCGGTGATGAAATTGTTGATAAAGAACAACTCCAGGCACTCGCAGAACATTACCGCACACTCAAACGATATCATGCAAAACTCTCAAAATGGGGTTTGAGTCTTGGATTACGCATTCCCAAAGATCTCGTGAAGCAATATCATTTTAAAGAAGACAAAGAAATTATTATTATTCCTGAAAAAGACGGACTTAAACTGGTCGTGTAATCTGCATCATCCCAAACTTTAAATACCTCTTCTTTTCTTTTTTTCACATGATCAAAGCCATTATCTTCGACATGGACGGTGTCATTTCTGACACTGAACGAATCTATGGCGAAATCAGCGAAGCGTATCTGAAAGAGCATGGCATTATCATGAGCGCCCGCGAAACCTCACTGCGCTACGCAGGTCTTACTTTTCCTCTGATGTTTGCTGATCTTTTCGCAAAGCACAACATCTCCTATTCTCCTGAAGATGCAACACGAGAAGTGATGAAACGATCATTAAAGGCATTTGAGACAGATGTTCAACCGATGCCCGGTGCTTTAGCATTGATTGATGCTCTCAGCAGAAAGAATTTCAAACTCGGTGTTGCTTCAGGGGCAAAGCTTTACCTTATTGACATGATCCTTTCTCGTCTTGATCTGAAAAACAAGTTTCATACGCTCACTAGCAGTGAAGAAGTCGCCCGAGGAAAACCCTATCCATATATTTTCTTGTTAACGGCACAACGCTTAGGCGTGCAGCCTGAAGAATGTGTTGTGATTGAAGATGGTCTGCATGGTATGATCGGAGCAAAGAAGGCTGGGATGAAGGTTGTTGCATTGGACACTCATGGTGATCTTGAACAAACACACACCGATTTATACACTGACTTGATCGTGCAGAGTTTAGAAGAACTTAATGCCGAGGCGATCTCTCGCCTTTAACTCCACCGTTAAGCCACTTCTCGATCTGATCCATTCCTTTTTTAATCTCATCCATGCTCGTTGCGTAGCTTAAGCGTATGTGCTTATCCGATCCAAACGCCTTTCCTGGTACGCAGGCAACATGAGCGTTTTGGAGCAGTTCTTTGCACAGCACCACAGAACCAAGATGGGTTCTGGTAATATCAGCAAATGCAAAAAAAGCGCCTCCCGGTTTCTGGCAGGATAAGTCCATCTGATTCAGCCGTTTGATCATCACCTCTCTTCGTTTTTTGAATTCGTTTCTCATGGTTTGGACATATTTTTTTGTTCGTGCATCCTGCAACGCTCCGAGCACCGCATACTGTGCAAGAGAACAGGCGTTGGATGTCGTATGTCCTTGCAGTGCATCCATAGCTTTGATGAGTGGTTCTGGTGCAACAGCATATCCCAGCCTCCATCCTGTCATCGAAAACATTTTGGATGCAGCGCTGATGATGATACTCTTTTCAAAGACTTCTTGTCCAAGGCCGGCAACGCTGGAAAATCCTCCCTCATACGATTCATACACAAAGGGTTCATATACTTCATCGCTGATCAGCCAGAGCTTGTGTTCCAGTGCAACATCAGCAATTCTCTTCAGTTCACTTTGAGGAATGATTGCTCCTGTGGGATTGCAGGGGCTGTTCAGAATAATGGCTTTTGTTTTTGAACTGATGCGCTCTCGCAAAAGATCTGCTTTGACTGCAAAACTCTCCTCTTCAGTTTTGCAGAACACCGGCTTTCCGTCGCAGAGTTTGACTTGTTCTGCATACGTGATCCAAATCGGAGCAGGAATCAGCACTTCGTCGTTGGGATTACAAAGCACTGCAATGCTGTTGTACAATGCTTGTTTTGCTCCTGCTGAGACTGCAATGTTGTTTTGAGAAATCGCCTTTGTTTCCTTTGTTTTCTTGGAGTACTGTTTTGCAATCGTTTCGCGCAGTTCGGGAATGCCCAGCGTTGGTGTGTATCGTGCAAGCAGATGTTTGCCCTTGAGAACTGCTTGTACTGCCTTGATTGCTCCAGTCGGAGGAGGGAAATCAGTTTCTCCTGCACTCAAATCAACAACCCTGATGCCTTCTTTTTGCATCATTTTTGCTTTGGTAGAAACCGCAAGCGTTACACTTGGCTCAATATGTGCAATCCGCAGAGACCTCTGTTGCAAAAAAGTTTGTTCAGTTTGTTCCATAAAGAACCGTCTCTTTAGTATCCTTACTTTTTCAACTTTCTTTAAAGAACTTTTACATCACGCGCCCGCGCGCCGTGTGTGCATCGTCCATCAGCATATTTGAAATAGGAAACTTTGTCTCCCGGAGTAAGGATAATCTCGGGGTTGAAGCAGACAAACTCGTCTCCACCACCATTGAGTTTTATCTTTGCTTTTTGGAGTGTTCGTCCGTGGCTAATCAGTTTGAGAATTTGCCCTTTTCGCGGACCTTCATCAACACCGCGTGTTGAATATTTCTTGATAGAACGTGTTTGTCCAGGATAGTATTCATAGGCCATAATCGACACCTCAGGATACCTGTTAGTTGCTACAATGTTTTTAAAGTTTGTTCTTTTTGCAACTCATGGATGCCCCAAAACCCTGCACAAACTTTATAAAACCACTTTGCCCTGATACCGCTTGAGAGGTGTTGCGATTTATGGCTTTTCCGAAGAAGACAATACTCAAGAGTTTTGTGTGGTTATCCCTTCTCGGGCTTGCTCTTTCACTCTATCTCAGCTACACCCACTTTGCTCCTCCCACAGAAGGAAGCTTCTGTGACTTTACGGAAAACATTAGCTGTTCACTCGTGAACACCAGCATTTATTCTGAATTGTTCCATGTCCCTGTTGCCTTGTTTGGGGCGCTCTGGTTTTTTGTCTTGCTCATGTTGACCTGGAATGCCTTTTCAGCAAAATACGCTCCTGTCTTTGTCCGTGCATTGTTCGCATGGTCCCTTCCTGGATTCTTATTTATCCTCTACATGATCTATGCTGAGATTCAGCTGGAAGCCATCTGTCCTTTATGCACCCTACTCCATCTTTTCATTCTGTATATTCTTGTTGCATCCTATCTGCTCATGAAGCACGAGAAAAAGCCTTTGAAAAAAGAGCTTGTCAAATATCTGAGGCCTTGGGTCATTTTTATTGCGATACTGTTTTTAGTTCCAACCATCATCTTTAACCTTCCCAAAGAACAGCAAGATTACAGCGCCTTTGCGCAGTGCTTGGCAGAAAAAAATGTTGTGATGTACGGTTCATTTAGGTGCGGTATTTGTGCAAAGACGCGCGAGATGTTCGGCGAGTCCTTCAAATATATTCAAGAAGTTGAATGCCATCCTGAAGGCAAGAACGCACAAACCGAACGCTGCGCCAAGGTTGGCGTCAAGCGAACTCCTACATGGACTCTTGAGAAAGATGGCGAGGTTCTTGCAAAAACTGATGGTTTCACTTCTCCTGAAAAACTGGCGCAGATGTCAGCATGCAGTCTTGATTTGATTACAACCGTTACGAAATAGTAGCAGGTAATCTTTTTATCCCTTTCCTCTCTTTAAAAGAGGTGATGTGTGATCTATGGTTGCAACAGGCATTGAATTAACATGGGGTTTGATTGTTACAGCTGCATTACTGGATAGTATCAATCCCTGCGTGTTTGGGGTGCTCATTTTTCTGATTGCGTTTATGAAAAAAGCATTCAGAAATCCCAACAAGATGCTGATCGGTGGTTTGGTGTATACTACTGTTGTCTATCTTACCTATCTTTTGCTTGGTCTTGGGATTCTTAAGTTTACGGTTTCCTTTGGCTTCTCACGTATCTTTTATTGGATTGCTGCGCTGATTGCCATCGGTGCAGGCTTGCTGGAGATTAAGGACTATTTTTGGTATGGAAAAGGATTTTCTCTTCAGCTTTTCCCGGGCACTGCGCATCGCATTAAACTGATTACGCAAAAAATCAAGCTTTCTGAAAAGCGCCATCCTGCTGTCATGTTCTTAATGGCAGTGATGTTAGGAATCTTTGTGGTGCTTGTCGAGCTTCCCTGCACCGGAGCACCGTATCTTGCCATTCTCGGATTGTTATCCTCTCCGCAATATTATGTACAAGGTCTGACCTATCTTCTTGTTTACAATTTGGTGTTTATCCTTCCCCTCCTTATCATCATCGGACTCGCGTACTTTGGAACAAGCTCCAAGGAACTTGAAAAATGGAGAAAAGAACACCGCGGTCTGATGAGGCTTATTATCGGTTTGTTTTTGGTTGCACTGGGAGCGTACATGATTTATACAGTGAGTTAATTTATATAATAAGTTAAGACCGACTCCATCACAATGACCTCAAAAAAAGACATCCTTGATGCCCTGAAAAAGACGATCAACCAAGAAGATCAGACCCAGCTCCAGTTGAAGCTTCAAGGGAATGAGTTGAAGAACTTCTTTCCTCAAGTTGCACAGGACGTGAACGAAGTAGAAAAGAAAATTAAAGAGCAACAAAAAAAGATTGCAGAACAGCGGGAGAAGAAAAAGACAGTGCCACTCACTCAATAATCCCATATCCGATCAATCGAAATCGGTTCGCAACAAGACGAGAAATCGTAATTCTGCTCTTTTTCTCTGCACAAACCGGAAGTTTCAATCTGCACGTGCATTTGTTTTTTCCTAGCTTGGTAACGATACCAACCGTTGCAGCTGCATTGACATTCAACATGAGAGACTCTCCAAGTTTGATGGGCTCTACATCTATCTCATTTTTTGCTCCGACAACGCGGGCAAGCAATTTGACTTCCATGGTAACCTCTTCAAAAATGGCAGGCAATTTTCCTGTATGGCCCAGCAAATTTCCTGTCAGTGCATCAGCTTTAATGATGGAAGGATCAAGATAGGTAAGAATTCCCACAGAACCTCCGGGTGTGATTTTTTCGACATTCTTGCCTCCTGTTTTCAGTGCAGCAATGGTGGTGTGGATCGGTTCGTACACAACTTTATTCCCTTTTTCAAGCTTGCGTCCCGGTCTCATCTCAATTTCGTCTCCTACCTTTAAAATTCCTTGGATCAAGGCTCCTCCAAGAACTCCGCCTGCCAGTTTTTCTGGGTCAGTTCCTGGCTTATTCACATCAAAGGATCGTGCAATAAAGAATGTGGGATCTTTACTCTGATCTCTTTGAGGAACTTTGAAAAACGTAAGCATGGCTTCGATCAGCGCATCCATGTTGATGCTGTGTTTTGCAGAGAGGGGGATAATGGGGGCATTTTCAAATGCAGTTCCTTTTAAGAAAGCCTTAATCTCTTGATAATTTTTGAGCGCTTGGTCTTTCTTGACCAGGTCAATCTTGTTTTGTACAATAATCACATTTTTTGCGCCCATAATCTGGAGCGCCATGAGATGCTCGCGTGTTTGAGGTTGCGGGCAGGATTCATTGGCAGCAACGAGCAACAGCACGCCGTCCATAATCGTTGCTCCTGCAAGCATGGTTGCCATCAAACTTTCGTGGCCTGGAGCATCGACAAAACTGACTTTTCTGACAGGATGCGATGGTGCTTTGCAGTGCGGGCAGGTCTCTTTGGTGCTGTATGCCCGCGGTTTTTTACAGGTTGGACATTGATAAAAGGTCACATCAGCATAGCCTAAACGAATCGTGATTCCTCGTTTGAGTTCTTCAGAATGCGTATCGGTCCATTTTCCGCTGAGGCGTTCGGTTAATGTTGTTTTTCCGTGGTCAACATGGCCCACTAAACCAATATTCATAACTGGCTGAACAGGAAGTTCGGTTGGTTTCGCTGAGGGTTCTGATTCTCCTGATTCTTCTTGTATTTCTTTTTTAGGTGCTTTTTCAGATTTCTTAACCATCGCTGTCCTGGTAAGGTCGCTTATTTATAAATCTCACGTTTCTCTTGATGATTTCTATCATAACACATATAAACTTGAAATATTCTAGAATAGCCATGGCTGATATGCACCATCATCATCTCAATCTGAATCTTCCGCAACCGCACTACTTTGCAGCTCCTGCTTCTTTAGTACGCAGGTTCTTTGCATTTGTCCTTGATCTTTTTGTTGTCCAGTTTTTTCTCCTCGGTCCCTTTCAAGGTGTTTTTGGGCGTTTCTTTCCTCCCGAAGTACTGCAAAAGTTTGATTTTCAAGCGCTTCGTTCAATGTTAGAAAGCAATCCTCAACTTTCCAGCACGGTTTTTTTCTTATCCTTGGGTGCAGGCGCTGTCGCACTGCTCTATTTTTCCCTGCTTCAATTTTTTATGCATAAAACGATCGGCATGCATCTGCTTGGCATCGATTTGCTGGTGGGGGGCAGTACCAAAGCGGATTCTTCCCTCTCTTTTTGGCAGTGCTTTGTCCGCAACCTCTTTGTGATCCCTGTCTTTCCTTTTATTCTCTTTTGGATCATTGATCCCTTATTCATGTTCTTCAATCAGCACCATCAGCGTTTATTGGAGAAATGGAGCAGGACACGAATGATTCAAATGATGGAATTGTAAAAAAGACCTGGTCCCTTCCTTTTGTTAAATCCATGCATTGCTTTCTATTACAATTGCATCCGTAATCAAATGCATGACAATCCCAATCAATAAGAAAACATACAGTTCATCATATTCAAACAATTTCTTTTTCTTGATCACGTGGTAATGGTACAAGAGAATCGTTGCTCCAAAAAGAAAGAAGCCAAGCGAAAACCAATTTGCATAGTTGCTCGTGTGTACAGCAAGGAACTGATAAAAACCATCTTGTTCAACAGCAAAGATCTTCCACGTCAGTTGTTTGATTGCTGTGATGCCAAACTTCAGTGCATCAGGCAGGAGATTGCCGACAAATGCAGCTAAGGAAAACTCTAGCTTATAGTGCATAAAGTGTACGATCAGTGCGATAACGATGCCGATGATCGTGTGCGTCAGAACTCCGCCCATGCTTCTTTTGTGGTGAAGAGTTTTTATAAAGATGATTCGTTTTTCCAGGTGGTATATACGTAACTTTATATAGCTCGTCTCCCCGAACATGGTGCATCAATATCAAAGGAGGTATCCTTATGCATGAACATTGCAGTAAATATGGAGCAAGTCTCCTGCGGCTGACACTTGGACTTTTGTTTGTTGTAGCAGGCATCGGAAAGCTTCTTGATCCCGAAGGAATAAGCGGCATGTTGGGAAGTTTAGGATTTCCAGCACCCACATTCTTTGCATGGCTTTTGTTGTTATCTGAAATCGTTTTCGGCCTTGCAGTTTTAGTAGGTTGGAAGCTGAACTACACCGTTTGGCCTTTAGTGGTCATTATGGTTGTAGCATTGGTGCTTGTCCATCTGAAAACCTTGGGAGATCCGATGGGNNTTTTCTTTTTTCTTTTTATAATCTATTTTTTATAATCTAAATTACGACACAAATGAAAAAAGTTGTTATCATCGGCGGCGGTTTTGCAGGAGCATACGCTGCTCAGCACCTTGAAAGAGACTTTGATGTCACGCTTATTGATCTGAAAGACTATTTTGAGTTCACTCCTGGCATTCTGAGAACGATTGTCGAACCCGAACATATCAAAAACATTCAAGTTCTGCACACACACTATCTTAAGCGGGCACGGTTTATTCGTGCAGAAGTCAAAACCGTTACACCAAAGTATGTTCTGTTTGATGGCAAACGCGTTCCTTACGATTATCTCCTCATCTGCTCGGGTTCCCGTTATCACACCCCCTTCAAGGAAAAACGCATCGTTCTCTCAACTCGCGCAGAGCATCTTCGTCAGTATTATGATCAACTTTGCAAGGCAAAAGATATCCTTATCATTGGGGGCGGTGTGGTCGGTGTTGAGTTAGCTGCGGAGATTGCAACACATTGTAAAAAAGAGAAAGGCAGGGGAAAAACCATTACGATTGCCCATGCACATGACCGTTTCCTTACACGTAATAATCAAAAAGCCATTGATTTCGCTGAGCGTTTTCTCACGAAACACGGAGTAAAAATCATGTACAACGAACGGGTTATGAGCCACAACGGAAAAACCTTTATCACGGAAAGCGGAAAAAAGATCAAAGCTGATCTTGCGTTTCTGTGCACTGGCATTCAGTCCAATTCAGGATTTATGAAAAAACACTTTGCGAAGAAGTTGAACGAACGTGAACAGATCGAAGTGAATGCCTTCCTTCAAGTAGAAGGATCAAAAAATATCTTTGTTTGCGGAGACGTGAACAACAGCCATGAGGAGAAAACAGCGCAGTCTGCTGAAAAACAAGCGATGATTGCTGTTGAAAATTTGTATCGTCTTGAACAACATTCTGCGCATTCCACACATCCTGCTCAGCAATCTTTGGTTGCCTACTATCCTACCAAGAAACCGATGGTCATTAGTCTTGGCAAATGGTGCGGTATCTTTGTATGGGGGCGTTTTACCTGGTGTGGTGTGCTTCCTGGAATCTTGAAGAACCTCGTTGAGTGGAAAACGATGATACAGTACCGTTGAGGGTGTACGATACTGGATACCGTTGAGGGCATCTCTCTTTTTGATGCCTATCTTTTTATACCTCCTCTTTTTTTCTTCCCCACCATGGCGCGTATTGGAATTGTCAGCAATGCAAATGCAAATCGCGGAAGAAACAATGGGTTTCATGCTGGTCTTGTACAGATTGCACAAAATCGTCCATCAGTTCATCATCGCATAACCCGCAGTCCTGAAGAGGTTGCTGATGCAGTCTGTTCCTTTTATCAGGAAGGTATCGAAGTGCTCGTTAGCGACGGCGGTGACGGTGGCTTATCCGAACTCATGACTCATGAGATTCGTTTCGTTCACGCTCCTCATATTTTAAGATACTCCCCTTTTGGTCAAAGATTGTTTGTACCTCTTAATACCGGAACCGTGAATGTGTTCGCAAGCCATCTTGGCATTGATGATCCCATTGCAATGCTTGCTTATCTTGAGTCTGCTTCGCTTGATGAGCTCAGAGCTAATGCACAGCGTTTCCAGACTCTTGAAATTGCAGTAGAAGGGGAACAGCCACGGTACGGTTTCATGTTTGGAAATGGTATTATGCATACTGCTTTTACGTTGTATGATGAGGCACTACAAAAATCAAGGAATGCATTCTGGGCGGTGCTTCGTATTCTTGGTTCTTTAGCCTCGAAGCGTGTGCGTGCATTGTACAAGCCGATTACGGCGGCGCTTGAGATTGAAGGCCACATAGCTCATGGAAAACCGAGCGATTATACGACCATGCTCGCAAGTACGCTCGATCTGACGATTCCTGTTCCTCATCTCGCTATTGCCCCTTTTCGGAATGCCAACCTCGGTCAATTTAATTTTCTCACTACGCGATATCACCTCGGCCTTTGGAAGCTTTTAGGACATGCTTACCGCCTCGTGCGTGGAGAAAAACCTGAAGGAAAAGATTTTGTGAATACCTTCGTTCCTTCCGTTACTATCAGAGCTTCACGTTCATCACTCTCCTATATGCTTGATGGAACGAATTATACCATCTCTGGCAGTCCTTATGAAAAAATCAAGTGTACGGTTTCTGTCGGGCCTTATGTTTCGCTGGTTGGCGTGGGGAGATAATAGCAAATCTCGTTGATTATTGAACTTTTGCGAGATTTGCTAGGATAGTAAATCGCATTTTTAATGTTCCATAATTTATGCGATTTACTATAAGAATCAAATTTTTGCCCCTTAATACAGGTTATGACCTTCTTTTCTTTGGTTTATACCTCATCCGGAAATTTTCCAATTGTGCCGTGAAATTTCCGATTTTCTACCCCTTATTCCGAAATCTTTCCGGATTTCTTGTTCGTTTTTCCGGTTGTACCGGAAATCTTCCGGTTTTTTTCTGGAAGGACATATAAATTCCTTTTTTTCTATTTTGGTTATGGAAAAGCAGCATCCTGTTCTGCAGTGGAGTGTTTCGATTTTACAATTAAGGGATAATGGCAATAGGTATTACAAAGTTACGAGAAGAATGTATGCACTTGCAGTTGCGGAAACAAAATTCTTTCTTTCAAAAGAAGAAGCACAACAACAGTTTGAAGCGTGGCTAGAGTAACGGTTTGTGTTCTTCCATTCTCCTTCTCAGGAGTTGGATAAGTTCTGGTTGTTGGTATTGGTAAACATCGGGAATTTCTAAGGAGAGAATGCGTTTTTGGAGATACTGTTTGGGAAAGCGTTCAGCAAGTTCTTGCCGCTGTTCTTCTTCCATCACAAAAACAACATCTGCCCAGCTGAGATCTTTTTCTTGGACAGGTTCCTGATTATGCAATCCTGCAGATCGTGTAACAAACTTCTTCTTAAAATATTCCTCTGCAGTTTTGCTTCGGTGCTTGTTCTGGTTGCAGATAAAGAGGGCTTTCATAACGAGAAGCAAAAGCATTTAAAACATATAAATGTTACTCCTAATCTATGGCTCCTTTCGATCCCATCCATTCCCTCTACACCGCACTTCTGAGCACCTACGGTCCTCAAGGCTGGTGGCCTATTCGCGGTGTATATACCAAACAAAACAATCATTATCGCACACTCAGCGAAGAAGAACGCTTTGAAATCTGCCTCGGCGCAATCTTGACGCAAAATACTGCGTGGAAAAACGTTGAAAAAAGCCTTGTTGCGCTGCAGAAGCACGATCTTCTCGATCCCCAAAAACTTGAACGCATGGATATGCAAAAACTTGCTTTATTGATTCGCTCCTCTGGTTATCACAACCAAAAAGCAAAAAAGATCAGAGCATTTCTTGATTTTTTGAAGCAGAACAAACCCGTTACGCGAGAACATCTTCTCGCAGTTTGGGGTATTGGTCCTGAAACTGCGGATTCCATGCTCCTCTATGCCTATCAGCAACCTGTCTTTGTCGTTGATGCCTACACGAAACGCATTCTCAGCAGAATGGGTTTAGTCGAGAAAGATGCTGATTACGAACTCGTGCGTTCGCTTTTAGAATCTGCTTTTGCATCAAAAACAGAACAAGAGAAAGTCAAGATTTTCAACGAATTCCATGCGCTCTTTGTCGAGCATGCAAAACAATACTGCAGGACAAAGCCCTTATGCGAACACTGCCCGTTGAATGCTCTCTGTCCAAAGCGGTTATAATCCGTAAACTATTTATAGTTCAAATAAAGGATTTAATCAAAAATATTTGAGGTGTTGATAATGAAACGTAATCTGATACTCTTTTCTGTGCTTATGATACTCGTGCTCTTCTTAGTCGCAGCATGCGGTTCTGAGTCAAAAGAAGTGATAGTTCCTACGCAAACTATGCCTGTTCCTGCTGAATCTGCACCCACAGAAGCTCCTGTGCAAGAAACCCTTATTATTCCCGACACTACCGAGACAGCTGAAACAGCTCCTGCTGAACCTGTTTCTGCTCCTGCTATTGGGCAAGTCAAAGAACTCACGGTTACCGGAAGCAATTTCAAATGGGAACTGACAGGACCTTCAGTTAAGAAAGGCGACACCGTAAAATTGACTATTAAAGTTGCAGAAGGGGGCCACGGATTTTCCTTGCCTGCATTTAATGTTCGTTCTCAAGAACTTCGTGAAGGCAAAGAACAAGTCGTTGAATTTGTTGCAGACAAGTCAGGAAGCTTTGAGTACTTCTGCAATGTCCCTTGTGGTTCTGGCCACCGGCAGATGCGAGGAACACTCGTTGTAGAAGAATAAAAAAGAATAACTGCGGGAAGCGTTATTCATGGATCTCAAATCAATGCATCGCTACGCGCCACTCGTGCTTCGTCTAGCGATGAGCTTTGTTGTTCTCTGGTTCGGATTTACTCAGCTTGTTGCCCCGCAAACCTTTATGGGCTACATGCCTTCGTGGATGCCGATGATGGGCCCGATGATGCACATGCAACCCGTGAGTTTTATTACATTCAATGCAGTGTTTGAGATCATCTTTGGATTCTTGTTATTGCTTGGGTTCTTCACGAGAATTGCAGCCTTCCTTCTTTTCCTGCACATCTTTTTCATAGGAATCAATTTCGGCTACAATGATATTGCGGTTCGCGATATCGGACTCAGCTTGGCAACGCTTGCTGTTTGCCTGCAGGGGCCTGATGCATGGTGTTTGGATCACAATAAATTAAAAAGATAAATCATTAAATGGATAGTTCCACCACAATTGGGCAGTGATCCGAGCCCATGACGTTGGAAAGAATCCCTGATTTCTTTACGTGGCCAGCAAAACCCTGAGAAACTAAGAAATAATCAATCCTCCAGCCAACATTTCTTGCCCGAGCGTTCGTGCGCTGGCTCCAAAAGGTGTAATGATCCCCTTCTTTAGTAAAAAGACGAAAGGTATCCACCAAACCATGCGCGGCAAAAGCGTTAAAACCATCAATTTCAACTTGGGTATACCCTGCTGTTTTGTTGTAGTTGCTCTTGGGATTCGCAAGATCAATGGGCGTATGTGCAACATTGAAATCCCCGCACACCACAACCGGCTTCTTTTTTTCAAGCTGAGTGAGGTAGTTCAGAAAATCAGCATCCCATCCTTTTCGATACGAAAGTCTGACCAGACCATTGCCTGAGTTTGGAACATACACATTCACCAGATAGAATTTAGAAAATTCTGCAGTGATAACGCGTCCTTCTTTATCATGCTTCGAGATGTTGATGCCGTCATGCACGCTGAGGGGCTTTTCTTTTGAAAACACTGCTGTTCCTGCATATCCGTTTTTTTCTGCACTATTCCAGTAATGAAATCCGTACTGTTCAAGCACCTTGTCAACCTGCTCGGCGCGTGCTTTCGTTTCCTGCACACACAGAATATCTGGATCTTCTTTCTTGACAAACTGCAGAAACCCCTTGTTCAGTACTGCACGGATGCCGTTGACATTCCAAGAGATAATCTTCATAATAACCCCAGACCAGAATGAAGATTTTAAAGATTGTGGTCTCTGTGTGTTAACCCATACACTCTATGCACCAGCTTTTCCATCCACCGTGTCGGCTTCAGATACTTTGGTTCACTTTCAGGATAGAACGGTGGATAGATCTGAATCGTAAAACAGCCAGCAAGATTGCCTCCCAAAATATCAGTAAATACACGATCTCCGATCATAGCAATCTTTGATGCATCCTCAATTCCCAAAACTTTTTGTGCATAGCGTATGACGCGCGGATCCGGCTTCTTGATGACGCGGTACATCCCTCTCACACTCTCAACCTCTTGGGCTTTCCTTTCTTGGTCAGCCTCACCGAATACAATGGTATCCCCATTTTCTGTTGCCCATCCATCACGTTTTCGATAGAGTCTTCTATACAACACTCTTTGCGGAGGTTGAGTATTTTGATACATACGCAAAACCGGTGTTGTGGGAAACAGCTCGCCTAGTTCAAAATAGCGTGTTTCTCCAGAATTAGAAAGAATAACGCGAGGGTAATCCCCTAATTGGTCGAAAATCCTTTTTTCATCGCCCCCAAATTCAGATCCGTGATAAGCCATAAGCGTGTTATCCACATCCCAAATAATGCCTTCAATTCCATTTTCTTCCAGAATGGCCGGAATCTCATCAAGCGAGTGCACATAACGATTCGGAGCGAGTGCTCGGAATACTGCAAGCGGACTTCTCTTTTGTTTCCACACGGTAGAAACGACTTGTCCAAGCGTCAAAAACGGGTTGAATTCCATAATGTTCTCAAAAATTTCTTGCACTTATTTAATCTTTGTTTTTTTGTTTGATGGGGCACATTAAATTTATAAACTTGTATTAAATGTTCGCATGATTTATGTCTGAATCAGGAGCTCCGGGTCGCGATGATACTCATCCTTCTCGTATCGATACAATCATTCAAGAACTTGGTATTCCAACTGTAACGTATTGGACTCATGCTTTTCGCGAACTTCCCCGTGACCGTGTTGGTGTTGTTAAAGTAAGCGGCAAACTTCTTGAACCAGAACCCTTAGCTCAACTTGCAGATGAGATGGCGTATCTTGCTCGTGCAGGATTATTTTTACCCCTTGTTTTTGGTGGCGGAAAACAGTACAATGATATTCCGGGATATAACGGCGCTCCTAAAGTGAATGGCCTTCGTGTTACCAGCGCTGATTTAATGAAACAGATTCTTGAGATTGCCCGCGAAAATCAACAACGTATCTGTGAAGCGTTACAAAGGGCTGGTATTCTTGCTGATGCAATCCCTCTCGAAGCTCTTGTTGCAGAACGCCACGGGTTTGAGATGAATGAAAGAGGGGAACGTGTCGATACTGGTTACGTGGGTGATGTAGCAAGTATTGATACCTGTGTTATCAGGGATGCACTCTCTCATGGTGCTATCCCTGTTGTTGCTCATGTGGGTTTTGATGGAGCAGATTATCTCAACATCAATGCAACTCCTGTTGCAACTGAACTCGTTCGTTCTCTGAGAGCTTTGAAACTGCTTCTGCTTGGCGATAGTCCTGTGTATGATCAGAAAGGGCGAGTAATCCCTACGCTTTCTCGAAGGGATGTGCGGCGATTAATTGCAGAAGGTGTGATCAATAGGGGCATGGTTACAAACTGCACTACTGCTCTAGACCTTCTCGCCCATCTTGGACCTGGCCATGCTGTGCAAATCACTTCTTTGAAAGAACGGAATGGAGATGGCGGACAAAACAGCGGTGCTCTTGCTTCTACAGGTCTTCTTGAAGAACTAGTGGGGTCTGGAACCGGCACGATGTTTGTTGAACCTTCCAACGTTTCAACCTACTCTCTTGGTCCAGCATTAGAACGAATAGGTGAAAAAGTCATCAGAACAATTATCAATCAGGCATTTGCTTCACAGAGAAAACGTCTCTTTGGCGAATATTTTAATTTGATTAAAGCGCATTATCCAACCGTCTATGTGGATGATCTGCAGGCAGGCGTTGCTATCGTCTACCCTCTTCCCCGGGAAGAACGTGTTGCTTATTTATGCAAACTTGCTGTCTTGCCTGCGTACGAAGGAATTGGCATTGGAAAAACCTTGATGGATCATGTGTTGAGGCAGCAACGTGCAAAACAAAATGCTGTTGTTTGGCGTACGTCATCTGATAACACCCGAGCCCTAGCATTTTATGACGACCTTCTTACTCGATTACCTTCTGATATTCCTCAATCTAAACACGTCTTGCCAACAACAAGTGAGGGTCATACCTATACAGTTTACAATGTGGGTGTTCCTGCGAGGCATCAGAGGGTTGTTGCCTATCGCGTAGCACATCTTCCTCCTTCATTTCTTGATCTTCGACATACCGACTCATCTTCTTAATCTCCATCTTCTTTAACAACTGCACCACAACCTTTAAAAAATAGGTTCTCTTCGCGCTCCTTGGGGGAACTTTAACGTATGATAACTCTGCAAATTGGCGATCAAGCACCAGACTTTTCCTTGAAGGACAAGGACAACAAAATCCATACACTCAAAGAGATGCATGCAGAATATTTTGTGATTTATTTCTATCCCCAAGATGACACACCGGGTTGCACCATCGAAGCCAAGAGTTTTACTGAAGCAATTGATCAATTCAAGAAGTTCAACACAGAAATTATCGGCATTTCTGGCGGAGACGAAACCACCAAAAAACTCTTTTGTACAAAGCACCATCTGAAAGTCCTCCTTTTGTCAGACCCTGATTTTGCAGTTGCCAAAAAATACAGTTCGTATGGTGAAAAAGAAGTGATGGGACAAACCGTTGAAGGTATTTTTAGAAACACCTTTGTACTGGATGCAGAAAAAAAGATTATCATGATCTATGAAAAAGTCAAGCCAGAAACGCATATACCGGAAGTGCTTGATTTTATTCGCAGACAAAAAGAACCGCAAAACGTTCAAGCTGATGACACCGAATACGATGACAGTCAGTTTGATGAAGAGCAATGGTGAATGAGATGGCGCGCACCCCTCAATATCCTGTACATCCCATTATTGTAAATCGTTGGTCTGGGCGTGCCATGTCCGGTGAATCAGTTACTGATCAAGAATTGTTTTCTTTGTTCGAAGCAGCGCGCTGGGCTCCTTCATCCTACAATAATCAATCCTGGCGTTTTATCTATGCAAAACGCGATACGCCCAGCTGGAAAACGTTATTCAACCTTTTAGTTCCCTTTAATCAAGACTGGGCAAAAAACNNATTATGAAAAAGCAAAAAAAGATTTAAAAATTCCTGACGATTACGAAGTGCATGCAATGATTGTGGTGGGGAAACCAGGGAAAAAGGAAGATCTTCCGCCTGCACTGCAGGAACGAGAAACCCCATCAGACAGAAAGCCCATTACTCAATTCATTTTTGAAGGAACTTTTGGAGGACGGTAACCATGGCATACGGAGCAAAAAACTTTGATCATCTTTTAGGAACACAGGGATTCTCAGACAAACTCCTGCAGAACCA
>DUFX01000077.1 GCA_013331695.1 Candidatus Woesearchaeota archaeon | reverse complement strand
AAAATTCAAAGAATTTTTGAGCATCGAAAATAGGCGCACTAAAGTGCGGGGTTTTAAACCCGCGCCGATTTTCGATAAAATAAAGAATATTCAAAGAATTATCTCTTCTTGCTCTTTTTCAAGAATCTATGACCCACCAGCGCACCTACTCCAAAGCCAGCGATAATAAAAATCACAGCAAGAATTCCGGTCATGGGGAGTTGGATAGGTGTTTCCTCGGGGCAATCTTTTTCACACATTTCACCAGCAGAACATACACCATCACCGCAAACAATAGGTGATAGTTCAGGAGCTTCTTGTCCAGTAACATTCACGAGGACTTCTTCAGGTGTTTCTCCGCCTGCTTGTTGCCCGGGCGGTAGTGGGGGTAGCGGAACTAATCTTCTTCCCTCTCTTCTTTCCCGATCTCGCTCTTCGTCTTGTTCTTCATCTTCTTCAGATTCTTCTCCATCTTCAGGACATGCACCGACCCAGCGGTTGTTCAAACAGCCTTGAACCAGATGAGAAGTATCCGGACAGTCTATGGTTCGTGTATCTCCTGGTTCGCAAACAAAAGGAGGACACTCACCGACCCAGTGGTTAGCTTTGCACACTTGTTCAGTTTGAACTCCACCGCGGCAACCTATTTGGCGTCGAGCATCTTCTTGGCAGACTTGTTGCACACAAACAAGATCTTCGCTGCAAAACAAGCCAGCTCCACACGGAACATCAACACATGGACCTCCCAGTCCTCCTGCATTCGCACGAAACTCAGCAGGGCAGAAGTCATAGCTTCCATCAAGTTCGCACAATGCATCTTTATCATCGTGATTCACTTCCATGCACTGGTTGTTTCTTTCGCACCGAAAGATTACTTCACCAAGTAGAAAGTTTCTGCAAAAAATATCATTCATATTAATACAATAGGTTGAAGGATCATTATGGCCTGTGCAGATAAGGTGGTTGGGATCCTGACGACAGATAGGATCAAGATCATTCGATGGAAGAATTCCACAGAGATGATTATCAGGATGCGCAGTGCAGAGACGCTGAAGATCAAGATATCCCATGCCTAAACAGAAAAATGAATCAGGATGTTCTCTGCACAGCGCAACAATTTCCTCGCCTATAACCGGTTCGCGCCCTTCAAGATCATCAGAGCGCACAGAGCAATCTTGATCACGGGAGTCAATCTGGTTATCGCCGTCATTATCCAGACCGTCGTTGCATTGGAAATTTCCAATAACAACCGTATCAGAACCTCGATCCTGAACATGTTCTCTCGGAATTTCAAATACCTGGTTAACCACGCAGAGAACGGCATCGCCACGCCGAGTTTTTCCTTGGGCGTTAAAGATTGTGGAAGGCTTGTCGGTTCGCAGCCTATCAACCGTTTCGCCATTAATAACCCACCAAAACTCAAGGATGTCTCCCCGTTGGTAGTTGAGATATCTGCAAAGAAGGTTTTCAGAGGGGTACGGATCGTGAGGAGTTATCTCAACGGTTCTCGGCATCTGCACTGCAAGAACAGCAGTTAAACTCATGAAAACAAGCATAAAAGAGATCAAGACGTGGGAAATCTTCATAATTCTTATTGAGGGAACGTCTCTTTTTATACTTTGTTGTTTTTAGTACAAAGATTGATAGGTAAAAAAGAGAACCAGGACATTGATCAGGTAAATGCTCGTGCATACGAGACAGAAGTTGCGTTGCTTGACGTACGAGATATATGCAAGATACAAGGAACCAAGCACTGCAAGAACAGCGAGAGGAAAGATATACTTTATTTTGTTCATATCAACCAAAACAAACACCAGCAGATAGAAGATCAAACCAAAAAAAGAATTATGGAAAATGAGCTTTTTCCCTTCTTTGCTCAGAAAGGCTTTGGTGCAGGAGATGTTGTCGCGAATATCGCACAAGGGCCGGTAGGTTTTTTCCTGTGAAGCACGGTGATAGACGTAGAAGGTATAGATGGACACCACAAATCCCGCAACCGCGAGTAGGGTAAGGACAGCAACCATAGCTCCCCTCTCATTTCAAGAGTATAAAAAGATAGTCACAACTTTTAAAAAGCCAAAGGAGTTCTTCAGGTATATGGCACGGTATAAAGTCATTTCCTTGTACAAATATGTCCAGATCCAGGAGCCGGAAAAGCTCCAGAACCAACTGAGAGGAATCTGCAAGCGCTTCAACCTCTTGGGCAGAGTGCTGATCGGCAATGAAGGCATCAATGCGGCATTGTCAGGAACATCACATGCTGTTGAAAAGTTCAAACAAGAACTCAAAAAGGACCAGCGACTTCAGGGTCTCACGTTTCGCGAACAGGAAACACCAAAGAATGCGTACCACAAACTTGTGGTGCGGACACGAAAAGAAATTGTTGCTTTTGGTGCATCAGTTGATCTTGCAAAAACAGGTAAACATCTTGTCCCTGAACAACTCAAAGAAATGCTTGACAACAAAGAGGATCTCGTTCTCCTCGACGCACGCAATGACTACGAGCATCAAGTCGGAAAATTTAGAAATGCCCAAACACTGCCAATCCGCACCTTTAAAGAATTCCCGGGTGCAGTTACAGGGCTGAACCATTTGAAAAACAAAAAAGTGGTCACGTACTGCACCGGTGGTATTCGCTGTGAAAAAGCATCTGCCTTCCTCAAACAACAAGGATTTCAAAATGTGTATCAGCTCCAAGGAGGCATTATCAACTTCAACAACAAATTTCCCAACACGCATTTTGAAGGAAGCTGTTTTGTGTTTGATGATCGACTCGTGGATCATGCAGGAGAAGCAATGACAACCTGTGTGCACTGCGAAAAGCAAACTGATCAGTATCTCAACTGCTATAATCTTGACTGCGACCGATTGTTTATCTGCTGTCAAACGTGTCAAAAACGCACACACTGCACCTGCTCAGAGACGTGCAAGACTGCACCGAGACAACGACAAGAAGCATCAGAAAAAACAACAAAAGTAAAAGTGATCGGCAGGGTGCTCAATTATTACCCGAAGAAACAGATTGCTTATGTTCAACTGCAAAAAGGAGGTATCAAAAAAGGAATGAAACTAGGAATCCAAGGAAAAACAACACCCTCCTTTCAACAAGAGATTCGCGAGTTAAGAAGTGAAGATGGAGATACTATTAATATCGCAAAGAAATCACAGTTGATCACGTTTCCGGTTGACCAGAAAGTCAGGAAGAATGATCAGCTTGTGCTTGGTTGAGTTCCGAGGGATAAAAATTGGGAAACCAGACGAATTTTTGAAGAGAATAGAAGAAATATAAACGAAATTTAATAATCCTTCTTCTTATCTCTCACATGACTTCCAATAACCAGCGCAGCGCCAATCAGCACAAGATTCTTCACAATATACTGGCCTTCAAGCGTCAAGCCCCAAGGGATTTGGGTGTACACAATTTCGGGAAGCAGAATCAGCGGTAAAAAGGTTCCTGCCATCTGGAGTGCCATCAAAAAAATACCCAGACGAATCAAGGGTCTGAAAAGCAAACACACACCAATCAGTACTTCCCACCAGCCAAGCNNACCAATACACGGTTTTAATGACCAGGTCATGCGCTGGACTGAGACCCAAAGGTTTCAGAATCCCAAACCAGATAAAAATAAGTGCAAGAGAATAGCGAAGAAAACGCAGGCCATAGCGCCGCATGAACGATGTAAGGTAACGGTCAACGCGATCGTAGAGTTTGAAGAGGAGTTTGTCCATGATTCAATGAGAGGATAGAGATTTTATAAAGATGATGATGAAAGGTTGGGAAGAGATGAGATTTTATTTTTTAATAAATCTTTACATTTTGAAATGATCTGTTTAAATAATGCTTCATTTCTGTCTAGATAACTACAAGGAGCGTTATAACCTTCATAGACAATACGGTTTCTGAGTATCCTCAGATCATTCAAAATAATCAGTTCGTGACTCAGAAATACAGTTTTATAATATAAAGATATATACTCAATTAAATCTTTGTGGCTTACAGTTTTATAACCGTCAACGAGTAATAATGCTGTAATAATCTCTTTGATGATTTCATAATAATCAGCCAAGATAAGAGAACTCATCGTTTTAGGATCTTGAAGTTTGATTCTTGATTCGAGTAAAGAGACCATCGCCAAAATATTTTTCGCCCGTTCGGTATTAGGAGTTATTTTTATGAGATCCACCGACAAACACCTTCAAGTATCCTTTAAGTTTTATTCCATTAAGGATATTATTTTTTAATTCGCTACTTAATCGAGTAAATTTTTCTTCAAAAAAAAGATTGATCTTTCTTTTAAATATCTTTTCAAACTTCTCGAGATTGAGTTTGGTTTCAGGACTTTGAATAAAGAGGTCAATGTCG
>DUFX01000042.1 GCA_013331695.1 Candidatus Woesearchaeota archaeon | reverse complement strand
GTCTGCAACATGGAAAACTTTGATCCGATGGGCATCCACACCGGAGAAAGCATTGTGGTTGCTCCGAGTCAAACTCTTACAAACAGTGAATATCAAAAATTACGAGAGATCTCCATCAAAACGATTCGGCATCTCGGCATTGTGGGAGAATGCAACATCCAATTTGCTCTGCACCCTCAAAGTGAGGATTATCGTGTGATCGAAGTCAATGCACGGCTCTCGAGAAGCAGTGCGCTTGCTTCCAAGGCAACCGGATATCCGCTTGCTTTTGTTGCAGCAAAGCTTGCGCTCGGTTATAATCTGCTTGATGTTCCGAATTCCATAACGAAAATCACGACAGCATGCTTCGAGCCTGCATTGGATTATCTGGTTGTGAAAATCCCGCGATGGGATCTGC
Source organism: Candidatus Woesearchaeota archaeon (assembly GCA_013331695.1). GTDB lineage: Archaea > Nanobdellota > Nanobdellia > Woesearchaeales > UBA12501 > UBA12501 > UBA12501 sp10192u. Next base: position 30,737 of record DUFX01000042.1, on the reverse strand, counting down.
AGAAATTTAAGGACGTTGATCAGCGGATTAGTTCTGAAATGAAAAGTGTAGGAGAAGTCATGGCCATCGGCAGAAAGTTTGAAGAAGCACTGCAGAAAGCCCTGCGCATGCTGGGCATCGGTGTTCCTGGGCTTGTTCCCCAAACTGCTTCTTTTGCTTCTTTTTTTTCAGTGTGGCATTCTCAGGACGAGCTTGAACGTGAACTTCGCTACCCTACTGACAAGAGGATTTTTGCAATTGTTGAGGCTATCAAACAAGGAATGTCTATCCAGCGCATCTACGAACTCAGTGGAATTGATCCGTTCTTCCTCTATAAACTCCAATATATTGTTGAGATGGAAAAACGCATCAGAGAAGAAGCGCTCACTCCTGAGTTGCTGCTCGAAGCAAAAAAATTCGGTTTTTCTGATGAACAAATAGGGTTGCTCACTGGACAGTCTCCTTTAGCAGTACGAAGCTTGCGAAAATCTCATGGAATTGTTCCGTATGTCAAGCAGATTGACACCCTTGCAGGAGAATTTCCTGCGCAGACAAATTACCTTTATTTTACTTATAATGGAACTGAACATGATATTGATCCCTCCAAGTCTCTATCTCAGTCTCTCTCCTCATCAGCAAAGAAAAAATCAGTTCTGGTACTGGGAAGCGGTGCCTATCGCATTGGAAGCAGTGTGGAATTTGACTGGTGCTGTGTGACTGCGGTGCAGACCGTACGAAAACTCGGCTACACTACCCTCATGCTGAACTGCAATCCTGAAACCGTCAGCACGGATTATGATATCTGCGACAAGCTGTATTTTGAAGAAATTACCTTTGAAAGAGTGCTCGACCTCTATGAATTTGAAAATCCTGAAGGAGTTATTGTTTCGATGGGGGGCCAGACTCCCAATAATCTTGCGCTGAAGCTTCATCAAGCCGGCATCCGTCTTTTGGGAACCAGTCCTGAAAGTATTGATACTGCAGAAGACCGCCATAAATTCTCAAAACTGCTTGACCAATTGCATATCGACCAGCCCGATTGGCAGGAAGTGAGCAGTGTTGACGGTGCAAAACAGTTTGCACAGCTAGTCGGTTATCCTGTTTTGATCCGGCCGAGCTATGTGCTCAGCGGAGCTGCTATGAATGTAGTTTTTAATGATCCCGATCTTGAAAAATACCTGCACCAAGCAGGGCTTGTGAATCCTGAATACCCTATTGTGGTCAGCAAATTCGTTGAAGATGCTAAAGAAATTGAAATTGATGCAGTGGCAAACAAAGGCAGACTGGTGCGATGGGCTATTTCCGAACATGTGGAGAATGCAGGGGTGCACAGCGGAGATGCAACCATGGTGCTTCCTGCCCAGAAGTTGTATGTGGAAACCATGCGCAGGATTAAAACGATTGCCCAGCAGATTGCCGAAGCCCTTAGTATTACAGGGCCGTTTAACATTCAATTTCTTGCACGGGACAATCATGTGAAAGTGATTGAATGCAATCTGCGCGCTTCACGAAGCTTTCCTTTCTGCTCGAAAGTGTTGAAAGATAATTTTATTGAAGTTGCAACCCTTGCCATGCTTGGCCAGGATGTGGGTTATCTGAAACCTGATTCCATGCTGGATTATGTGGGTGTGAAAGCACCGCAATTTTCCTTTTCACGACTCAAAGGAACCGATCCTATCCTGGGTGTTGAGATGGCTTCGACCGGAGAAGTTGCTTGTTTCGGAGAAGATGCTGAAGAAGCATTCTTGAAAGCGCTCTTGTCGACGGGATTTACGCTTCCTCAAAAAGGCATTTTGATCNNTATGCAACCGAACACACGAAACAATTTTATGATCGCCACGGTATTCCTGCACAACTGCTGTATAAAGTCCATGAACAGAAGGAGCCAAACATTCTCACATTTATGGTTCAGCGAGTGGTTGACCTTGTTATCAGCATGCCGGACAAGCAGGATCCTTCGATCAAGACTGATACGGCAATGATCCGCAGAGCAGCGATTGATCATTCGATTCCGTTGTTAACCGATGTGCAGGCGACTAAGCTCTTTGTGAAAGCGATTGCGGAGAAGACATTGCAACAGCTTGAGATTAAAGCTTGGAATGAATATTAGTTAAATGTCATTTTTAGCGACGGCTATGAATAACTTTATATTTACTTTCTGATTACCAAATCATTATGACTCATATTTTCATATTTCACGGTACAGGCGGGCATCCTAAAGAAAATTGGTTTCCTTGGCTTAAAAAAGAATTGGAATCGCTAGATTGTAAAGTAATTGTTCCTCAATTTCCAACACCTCAAAATCAAACACTGAAAAATTGGTTTAAAATATTTGAACAATATAAAGACTCATACACTTCCGACACTATTCTTGTTGGTCATAGTTTGGGAGGGGCATTCTTATTGAGGGTTCTAGAGAAATATAATGTAAAAATTAAGGCTGCGTATATTGTAGCAGCTCCTATGGGTGTTTTACCAATCAAGAATTATGAAAGCGACAAATTATTTTTAGGGAATTTCAAATTTGATTGGAAGAAAATAAAGAATCTTTGCAGCAAATTTTTTGTTTTTCATTCGGATAATGACCCCTACATAAGTGTTGGAAATGGAAAAGAATTAGCTGAAAGATTGGAAACCAATTTAACATTCATTCCCGATGCAGGTCATTTCAATGCAACAGCAGGATACTTACAATTCGATGGGCTATTAGAAAAAATTAAACAAAATCTCTAACGTCGCCATTAAAAAAATTCGTAAAACCCCTTATGTTAATATTATCGAAATGAATGTTAATTCTTCTTATACACGACTGCAAACACGATAATGGCAACGACAACGAGCACCACCCACACTCCTGCCAGTATCACCACCACCATCGGCGTGAAAAAGGTTTCTTTCTCAGCTGTTCCTTTAAGGGGCGCTGATAGTGGTGGTTCTGATATCTGCGGGGGCGGAGTTTGTTGGGCAGTCTCTGTAGTTTCAGTTTCTTGTTGTTTTATTTTCTCTTCTTTCTTCTTTGTTTCTTTCTTTACTTCTTTTGGTAAAACTGTTGGTGTTGCTTCACGTTGCGTCTGATTTGCCTCAGCAAGCTGTTGTGCACTGCACCAGAACACCTGGCTTCCAGGTCCAAGTCCTTTGTCGCATTGCAGAGAACTAATTCCTGCGCGCACCACGGTTTCATTTTCAGCAAGAGGAAAGCGGTAGACATATGCATCTTTTTTGCCAGTTTGCAAAAGGACCTCTTTTCCTTCAAGGTATGTTTTTCTCAGCTCCTGCCTTCCATTCGTTTCCACATACAGCAAAACTTCTTTTTCAATATCTACTTGTTCATACTGTTCTGTATTAAAACCTTCAAAAAAGATTTGAAACACATCATCGTTCTCTACACAGCCGGTGATCTTCACTTCTTCTTTTTGAACTTCACAACTATACGAATTGCCCGGACAGTCAATCACATCAAAATGTTCTGTGCATGGCAAGTTTTTACAGCCAGGATAACTCACATTAAAGAGATATCTTCCTGACTGGTTTAAGAGTCCGCGTTCAGAAACAAACGTCGATTTTTTGGTGTTGGTTGATTCAGCATAAATCTCTTCTCTGCTATAGGTTCCTGAAGTAGGGTAAAATTTTATTTTTTCTTCCTTCTTTTCTTGTTCATGCCATCCTTCGATAACAAGATCTTTGAGAAGAAGCGGTTTGAGATACTTGTTTTCTGCAGTGAAATACAATTTTCCATCAGCATCGCACTGCTCTGCGCGGATTTCAAGATTCGTGAATTGAAGGCTTGTTCCGTCAACTCCTGAAACACCGGTTGCAAGAGTCAGAAGAATAATGGCAAGCATCAAACCTAATCCGAAAAGGATGGAGAAATATCTCTCTATTTTATACTTGTTGCCAACCCCCATAACTCTTGGGGAGGCGGGGTGAGTTTATAAACCTTTGCTGGCGGGTTTAAATAGGTGTTTTAATCAATTGTTCTTCCTAAAACCTTATTGGCTGCATACATTCCATAAATATACGAATCCTCTAATCCACAAATATTATTATCACCTATCACAAAAAGGTTCTTACCCTGAATAAAATCAATAATATTATCTCCGCCAATATTGAAAGCGGGATTCCAGTGTTTGTGTTTGATTATCTTAAAATTATAAAAGTATTTATTCAAGTCTGGTTTTGCATCTTTTGTATAGAACAGGTATGAATTATCTCTTTGGTGCGCAATGGCAAGCATTCTGTTTTTGTCATCAAATAAGTTTCCATCACTTTGATTCCAATCAGATTTGATCTCACCTATTAAATGCAACATGTTTGCTTTAGCAGGTTTTCTCAACGGTTGTTTAAACTTCAATAGTTTCTTTGAAATGTGAGGGGGTGTTGCAACAACGAGATTATCACAAAATAGTCTTTTTGATTTTTTAGTTATTAAGCAATATTGTTGATTTTTGAAATCAATTTTGGTTACTTCATCTTGGATTAAATGAGATTTAAGATATCTGACAACTTCTTCTTTTTTGAAGATAAATTCATAAACCGGGACTATAAGCGGCAGAGAGAAATGCAAAAACGTGAATGCATTTAAATCTTTTATGGGTGTAAAGGTCGTGCCATGAATAACTTCAGCCATATAACTATAAACAATTTCTTTGATATTACTTTTTTCAACAAAAGTATGGGCATTGGAATGGTATAACTTCCACAAATATTTATCTTTCTTTAAGCAATTTATCTGCGATTCAGTTACTGATCTCTTTTTGAATTTTTCATAATGTCTTTTGAATTTGTATAAAATCAAGATTAATCTTATTAATTGGGGAAGGTGGGTAAACAGTTTTTTATCAAATAAAGTGTAAGAATGGTTTGATTTGTGGAAAATCAATTTTGTTGGTTTAATTCTTTCTCCAATTTTGACAAATGAAGCAGTATTGTGATAAATGTCCATAACATAATATGCACCATACTCAACGGTTTTGCTATCCGATTCAATTATTCTTCCACCAACATCTGGACTAATTATTTTGAAATCTTGTTTGTTTTCCAATAATTTATGAGCACATCCAATACCTGAAATTCCTGCTCCAATAATGATTGTCTTGTAAGTATCTGCGGCCATATTTTATTAATAAAGGAAGAACCTTATAAATTTTTCCAAGCTTATTTTTTGTTTATAGTCTTCTTACTCTTCTTATCTTTCTCTTTCCCTGCTTTCTTGGGCTCCTTCTTTTCTTGCTGTTTTCCATCCTGCTTCTCCTTGCTTTCCAACCGCTGAATCTGCTTGCATTTGGGATAATTGCTGCATCCTAAGAACGCACCATACATCCCTTTTCGAACAACGAGTCTTCCACCCGTTCGTTTTTCCTCAATACATTTAGGGCAGGGTTTCTCTTCTTTTTTAGCTTCGCTCTGTTCTTCTTTAGAAAGTGCTTTGCTCTTGCAGTTGGGATTAATGCAGACGTCCTGCGGCCCACGTTTTGCTTGTTTAATTTCCACCATCGGATACTGGCATGTTTCGCATGCTTTCTTAGCAGGCTTCACAAATCCTTTGGAAGGAATGGAAAAGGTTGTTTTACACGCAGGGTATTTGTTGCATGCAATAAAGCGTCCGAACTTTCCTGGCCGGATCATCAGTTCTCCTTGTTCACATTTCATACATTTTCCCACAAAGTTTTCTTCATGCCGTGTTTCGACATTTGCTTCGAGCAGTTCTTTTCCAACGATTTTTTCTTTCTGTTTAAACGCTTTCAACAGCTTTGTGAGTACCTGCTCTGCTTCAGCAAGCACAGTTTCTCCCTTGGTCTTTTTCTCCCGAATCTCATCAAGTTTTTCTTCAAACTGCCGTGTCAATGCTTCGTCAACAATTTCAGGACAATACTTCTCTAAAATTTCACAGGTTTTAATACCTAATTCTGTTGCCTGCAACGCCGTATCTTTGACATATCCGCGTGCATAGAGCGATTCAACAATCTGCGCCCGTGTTGCTTTGGTTCCCAAGCCTCGTTTTTCCAATTCTTTGATAATCGAAGCAGGAGTATATCGCTTAGGGGGCTGGGTTTCTTTGTTGAGCAGATCAATGCTCTTCACATGGACGCGTTCGCCTTTTGCTACTTGCGGAAGTTCAATTTCTTCAAGCTTGACATGGGGTCCATAAAACTCATGCCAGCCTTTTTCGATGGTTCGTGTTCCTTTAGCAATAAAATCTTCGTTGGTAATATCAACGGTAATCGTCATGGTTTCCCGCAGTGCAGGATCTGCAAACGTGGCAAGGAATCTCCGCATAATCAAATCATAGATTTTTGCTTCATAGCCGTCGAGATGCTGGTGCTGGCCTGTTGGAAAAATAGCAGGGTGTGCAGGATCAGTCTTTTTTCCATTATTCGGCTCAAGGGATGATTTTTTGAGCAGTTTTTCAGCCAATGCTTGATACATCTGCTGGCGTGTAATCTGCTTGAGGATGTTGGCATAGCCAATACTCTTGGGCAACTGCTGCGAAGAGGTTCTCGGATACGAAATCAATCCCTTCAAATACAATTCCTGTGCAACAGAGAGTGCATCTTTGGGCTGGATTCTCATACTGCGGTATGCTTCAGTCTGCAAGGTTGTTAAATCTAATGGCGTTGGTGGGGCTTGTTTGAATTGTGTTCGTTCAATACTCTTAATGTTAGCTTTGTCTTTGTGCTGCGTTACTTTTTTAAATATAGTATCTGCTTCATCTTTTTTCCAGAATTTGTCCTTGATGTGCAGGGCAATGAGATCAGGTTCTTTCTGGCTTTTATTTTTCTCGCTGTTTCCTTTCAATTCAATCTGCCAGAATGGTTCAGGTTTGAATGCCTTGATTTCTTTTTCTCTATCGACAATCGTCTTGAGCGCAGGTCCTTGCACTCGTCCTGCTGAAAGGACTTTGAATGCCCCTGCTGCCCGGACTGCAAGACTGAGTGCACGGGAAAGGTTGATGCCATAATAATAATCCAGGACATGCCGGGTGGTTCCTGCATGTGCCTGGCCCCAATCCAGATGCGGATTCGCATGTTCATACGATTCAACCAGCTCATCTTTCGTCAAGGTGGAAAACTTCATCCGTCTTCCGTCTTTTTGTTTGCATGCATAGATAAGAATATTATAGCCAATCGTTTCTCCTTCAATATCATAGTCGCAGGCAATCGTGAATTCTTTTGCATCTTTTGCAAGTTTCTTGATGGTTTTCAGATATTTTTCAGAATAATCTGCTTTTTTATCAATTTCAGAAGTCGCTTTCCATTCCACATCAAAAACAGGATAGGTCCAGCCTTTTTTTTCTTTTTCTGCAACCGTGTAGAGATGGCCGACAGCGCAGGCTACCACAATATCCTTTTTGTGGTGGGCAATGAGATAATACGGAACTCCATTCTCACTTTTTTTGACAGGTTTGCTGTCTGCAAGTGCGGTTGCAATTTTTTCTGCAGCCGATGGTTTTTCGCAAATAATGAGTTCGTAGGACATTGCAATCTTACTTTCGTGTTTATGGTGGTATTATTTTTGTATCTATGCTCTATTTACATACCACCAACTTAAAACACGTCAGTCTTTATAAACCTTACTTATTTTCTCTGAACAAGAGCATAACCAAAGCATTTTTGGATGGCGGGTGAGCGATCGTGAACAAACAGGTGATGGAGAAGATTATTAATATCATGCGTGAGCGACAGAACGGTTCAGAATCTCTGTTTTCTTCGATTTCTCTTGGCAATTTTCATCCTCTGTTACCACTCTCTTCCGAACTGTTGTCTGTAAAAATTGCTTCTGTCGACGGCGGTCAAGCTGAACTATTTGCAACTCCCACATATGCCGTGTACGTTCTTCGTGTTGCAAGCGTCGTGTATCAGCAGAATCAATGTTTGCAACGCTCATCGCAAACGTGGTTTGCTTTGCTTTCTCTCACTGACGATCTCTTTGTTGCTGACTTATTTGATGAGCAAGGGATGCATCGCAAAGAGGAATTTCCCTTGTCTTCTCTCACTGCTCTTCCTCAGCGCGATGATTTTTTATCATTTTCTCCGTATGTAGGTTTTGTTCGTGAATATCTTGAGTTGCAGGAATGCCAGGGTATTGCTGAATCGTTAAGCTCTGGCGATGTGCTTGTACGCGATGGTCTTTTGTCAAATCTTTCAGTGCATCCGCAACTTGCACAACTCATTTTATTATGCCAAGAAAAAAATATCGCATTGCTTGGCTTTGCAAAAACCGCAACTCTCAAAACTGAGCACGGCGAGAGTTTTCCTGGAGCACTTGTGCGTGTTGCACCCCAAAGCAGTTGGTATTATTCCCTTTCTTCCAAAACTTTTTCAACCTCTTTTGTTAAACTTCACAGTCGTGCGCAGTATATTTTTCATGTTGAAACGCTGTCTGACGGTGATCCATTCCCTCTTTTTTCACAGCTCGCACACCATGCCTGCGATCCGATCTTCCTCGGCTATCCCTACGGACTCATTGCCGTCGACCAGCTTGCGCGCGTGAGCAATCAAGAACAATCTTATTTCAAAACATTGTTTGAATCTCGGAGTGGGTCATTGTGGAAAGAACTTGAACCGCAGAGAAATGCAGTAAATGCGCATCATATTTTGGATCGTATACACTAACCATACTTACTATTTATACTTATCATTCTTTTCCCACACTATCACTCAACAACGTCCTATTCACTTCGTGCTTCGGAACTTCCATGAGTTTTCCTCGTTGCAGCCAGCCTTTAACACGGGAAGTGAGTCGTCGATCTTCGTACTGTTTTCCCAGCAGTGCGCCGGCAAGTTTTCTATATTCGACTCCTACATCAGAAATATCACCATGTACGGATGCAGGCGTTGTCGCTGCTAATGCTTCAAGCACTCTCACATCGTGCGGAATCACTGCAAGAACAGGTGTTTCGGTTGCTTCTTCAACCTCTTGGGTTGTTAACTCAAACTGCTTGTTATATACGCGATTCAAAATCAGGCCCGTGATCGGTGTTCCTCTTCGTTTTGCAACCTTCACTGCATGCATGGTGCAGCTCAAGGTCGGATGATCAGGGCTCGTTACTACCAGCAATTCGTCAGAAGCCATCATGGTTGCTAAAATTTCTTCATTCAACGCTGGCGAAGAATCAATCAACACCATATCGTACTTGTCTTTTATTTTTTTAATGTGGCTCTTCAGTTCAAGCATCTCTACTTTTTTAGGAACCACTGACGCAGGAAGCACATCGAATCCAAGATCATGCTTCTGGATTGCATCTTCCATCTCATGTTTTCCTGCGAGTACATCATGAAGGGTGACTTCGGGATTGACAAGACCCAGATGCAGACCCAAATTTGCTGCAGAGAAATTTCCATCTACCACCAACACCTTTTGTCCGAATTCACTTGCGAGCACACTCGCTAAGTTTGTCACGGTTGTTGTCTTGCCAACACCGCCTTTGATTGCAATGACACCTACTACCTTTCCCAAGGTCCACCTCTTTTTTACAATGCTTTTATGAATCTAAGTATCTCTTTCTCCTTTTTCTTTTAAGGATTTATAAAGTTTGTTCACTTTCCAATCTCTTTTGTTCTTCTCCCTTAAAAAAGAAACCTTTATATGCGACGTGGCATGCGGATATTTGTATGGCCAACTCGAACATCATGAATCTCTCTTTCATCCTCTTTATACTCATCCTTCTTACCAGCATCTTTGCCATTGGTGTGCTCGCTTACGAAGATGACGACCAGGAGAGTAATGATACTAACACTTCTAACATCTCTGAGCAGTCTGCACCAACACCTGCTCCTGAGCCTGAGCCAGAACCTGAAATCGAAGCCTTTGAATTCGTGAATGTTACACCTAAAACCGTAAAACAAGGGGATATTTTGCTGAGCATCAACTTCCGCAATACCGGAACTGCAAAATTGAGAAATCTTCTTCCGGTTGTTGTTGCCCGCGGTTTTTCAACGTATGATGTGGTCCCTATTCCTATCTTAAGAAAGCGTGACGTCGGAACAGCTTTTGTTTCTGGAAAAATAGATGAGCCAGGGGATTTGCTCTTAACAATTAAAGTGGGAGAACAGGTCTTCTATGACCGCATTACAGTTCTTCCCGCAGTCCGCCAAGAAAGCCTTGAAGAAAAACGGCTGAAAGAAGAGCAGAAACAAAAATCCGTGCTTGCGCTCTCGCAACAATTACAAGATCTGAAAACAAAGTATATTGAGCTTGAATCACAGTATCTTACTAAAAAAAATAAATATGATGTTGCAGGCATTCAGTTTGAAACGCTCCGTGACCATATCCAAAATGCACAGACCAAGCTTTTGAATGAAGATCTGGTTCAGGCGAATATTAGCATTGTTCTGGCATACAGTGAATACCAGGATCAGCACACTGCGATTGCCTCGGCACCGAAAAAGGCTCTTTTACTGAGGCTGAAAGATAATGTTCTCATCATTTCTGGAATTGCAGCAGGAATTATCACTCTGTTCACCTTTTACGAATTCATGAAGAAAAAGCAGGAGCATCTCACGCAAAAGATTGGTGAAAAGGTTGGAGAGATCAAGACTGAGATAACAAAAAAGTCAAAAAACTCGACGAAAAAGTTGACTTCAAGTAAAACTACGTTCAAGCAAAAATAAAAATATCCTTACTTTCTTACATACGCAACAATTCTGAGAATAATTCCTAAAACAAATACGAGAATCGCGCTGATTAACAGCCGGTCAATCGTTCCTTGATCAGGTTTTCCTGCAAGGAACAATCCTGCCGCGATAAACAGCAGAACAAATGAAATAATGATGACCACATGGGACGTTATGCTTAATACCCTTCCTTTTCCATTGCCTGTTTTTGCGTCGTCAAGGGCAAGCCTTTTCGTTGCTCCGATTTGTTCAAGGCTCTCTGCTTTTTTCTGTGTCTTCTCCCCTATTTCCTGGATGCTATTTTTCAGTGCATCAATATCTTTTGCAACTGCCTCTTTGAGTTTTTCAATATTCTGGTAGCATGATTTTACTTTAGTGGGAAGATGCTGTGTTTCGTCTGTTATTTTCTTTACCTGCTTGGTGGTTTGTGCAACTTCTGACAGCTCTTCGGTAAGATACCCTGTATTTGATTTGAACTCTTCCATCATTGCGTTGATATCTTGAACAAGATTCTCGATCTGCTGTTTTTTAACAAGCGTTGCATGTTCATTGCGGTACTCTTTTACGGTTTGTTTCAGGTCTTCTGCAATTTTTGTAAAATCCTGCTTGAATGCAATCAAACGCTTATCAACAACCTTTCCACCTTTTGCTTCAACATACGACAGATCTTTTTTGACTGCTTCAAATTCCTTGTTGGTTTCCTGTCCAAGCTGGGCAACCTTGTTGTTTGCTTCTTGTTGGGTGTGTGCAAGTTTTGCTTGTACGTGCGCTTGTGTCTGACTCTGAGTTTGAAGCAGTTTATCATCAGCTTGTCTTATCTTCCCATCCATTTGCTGTATTCTTTCTTCAGCAAGCTTGATTTTGCTGTCTGCTTGTTTATGGGCATTTGCAATGTCTGCTCTGAGTTCCTGCACTAATCTTTGCAGTGCTTGTTCTTTTACCGTGATCTTGTCCAAGGTTCGAATAGCATCTTCTGTCCGGGTTAACCGGGGAAGTTCTTCTTCAATCTCTGCTACCTTAATTTTAATGAGATTGAATCGATCTAAGGGTGTGAAGTCGCGTTTAATGCCTTGAAATGAATAGCGAATGCGCTGATCCAGTTCTTTCAGATCAAGAATTTCGTCGGTTTGAAGGCGTTCATCAGTTTGGAAGTCATCAGACAGGGGAGCTGTTTGTCGGGATTCTGTTCCTGCTTCTCTTTTTGCTGTCTTTTGAACGCTCTTTTTTTGGCTTTTTTTCGTTTTTGCCATGCATTCGCGGTGTTCTTTGGTTTTTTATAAAGTTATCTGTACTTGAGTACTAAGGAGTGAAAAAATAAAAAAGAATGGATGTTTTAGAATAGGATATGTTGGAATAGAGAGATTCGATAATACAACTGGGTTACTTTCTTTTATAAGGAATGCGCATCTGTCTTTTACAATAAAAACAGGTGTATACCAGACGCTTCTTGATCAAGCGCACCCTGCTGTTCTTGCTGAGGTGAAAGAAGGTCAAGCAATATTTGCAGAAGCGCCTCTTTAACACCGGCTCTAAACGAATACGGTGGCGGAGAGCAAGATGCCGAACCTTGCGCATGAGTTCTCGTGCTTGGTGTTCGGTCTTGGTTTCAGCTGTTTTGAATAATGCAAGGATCTTGTCCTTGGCCTCTTCTCGCCATCTTCGTTTGACGTCCTTCTCTCTCTTGAGGGGGAGCTGCATACACCCTGTCCGAGTCGTCCTTATTTATAAATTTGGATGCTTTCTCACCGTTTCCACTTCCCTGTTATCCTCTCTTCTCCTATCCTCTGGGCTTTGATAAACCATATAAATAAGTGCCGCTTCCTCGATACTTGACAGCGGGTAGCGGGGTGATTGATATGAAATGGCTCAAAGATCTCTTTAAAAAAGCAGACATTCAAGAGTATAACATTCGCGTTGATCAGCTTTTTGACTGGTTCATTACTAAATCTGAGCCTACGGTTGAAGAGATCAAACAAGAAACCCGCAAAAAACTTCTCAAAATTCAAACTGAAACCGAGATGGTTCAAGAAAAAATTGTTTCTCTCAATGCTGCTGCACTGCAGAATCCTCAAATTCCTGAAAAAGCCAGGCAGATCATGCAGTCCAATCGGGAAAACTATGTCCGCTATGTGCAGACCTTCTTAGTCGAATTAGAAGTTCCTAAACATCCGAATATGGATGAAGTGCAGGTGTTTATCTCGCGCTTTGAAGAACAGCTTGCAAACCTCAAAAAATTCACGGCAAAGAGCTACTACGTCCTCAAAGAATTTTTTGCCCATGAACTTACAGAAATTGCAAAACACATCAATGCGTTGGATGTCCTGGTGCGTGAGCTGCATTCCCCCTCCTACCGACAGCTTGTTGACATCAAAAAACAGATTATTCAGCTCGAGAATTCATTGAAAAGCACGCATACCTTATCCAGTGTTGTTGCTCAAGAAAAACAATCATCCAACACGCTTTCGGGGCTTATTCAGGCAACACAGGAGCACATTGACGACTTGAAATCCAGCAAAGCCTATAAATCACTCGAAGATCTGCAGCAGCAAAAGCAAAAACTGCTCATGAAAGTCAAGCACAATGAAACCGTTTTGCTGGGGGAATTTTCAGTATTGGTGCGTCCGTTGAAAAAATATTCCCATATCTGCCTGGACGGCAAAGAACTCATTGATGCATACACTGAAAATCCTTTCAAAGCGCTGAACGAAGATGTGCGCTTCCATATCCTTCAAATTCTCCAAGATCTCAAACAACACCTGCAGCAGGGTGCAGTGCCGTTGAAAGATCGCGAGCTCGAACGTGCTATAGAGAAAATTAACACCATTTCCAAAACCCATCTTGAGAACTTGCTGGCTATTCATGCTTCGCTGAAAGAACAGCTCAGCGGCTTGGACAAACGCATGCTTCTCAATAACGTGCTTCGTGAAATTGAAGAGCAGGAGTATAAACTGAAGCACCTCCAAGACAAACATGAACGTGCTCAAAAGAACTTGACCAAACTTGAACAAAACACCACCCGAGAAGATGTCCTACACCTTCGTTCAGTCCTTGAAGACAAAATTAATGAGCTGATTGACCTGCCGATTAATATTATTATTGATGAACAAGAACTCAAGGAAGAAGAAGCGCTCGAGTCTCGCGAGATTGAAGACGAAGAGTTTGATGAAGATATACCTAAAGAAGTGCAGGTCAGGACCGTGCGTTAACTATGCCTCAGATTCTTTATTTTCATAATCTTTATTAACCTCTTCTCACCACTTTCCCTTATGAAAATCATACTTGCTCCCCCTATTCGCATTTTCTACGCCCTCTTAGGCATCCTGCTCATCGGCGGTGGTGTCTATCTGATGTGGGACTTTCTTCTGCAATTCTTTAAATTTGTTCTCGGACTGATCCTGTTTTTTGCAGGATTGGGGTTTTTATTCAAGCGGTATCGCGGAATCTTCTAGTCCTTCTCCACTTCTTACTTTTCATCACTTAAACTGATCCAGCGTCTTCTCGCTCCGTGCAACTTTCACCAGGGTCGTGTTGCCTTCCTGTCCGCCTGCCAGTTTTATTACCGTAAGAAATCCGCCTGTCTCCAGCTTCTTGATGGTTCGCTGAAACGTTTTATAGGATGAAGCTCCGCCTTCCTGCTGATACACCTTAAATAAATCGCCAATTTTTGTTTCAGAGCTTTTTTTTACCAATTCAAGAATAAATTTGGTTTCATCTGCAAGTTCATCTTTCTTTTTGATGTAAAACTGATTCAATTTCTCCATCGCTTTATCGACGTGCGTAGTGTCCACAGTTCTCGATGCCCCTTCTTCTGCGATATTTCCTGCTTCGCGCATCACATACAATCCTGCACGAATGTCTCCCAGCTCGTAGGCTTTGGTTGCTGCAATTTCAAAGGCGTCACCATTCCAGACTCCCGGGACAAAGGCGTACATCATGCGTTCCTCAAGAATACCCCTGGTTTCTACTTTGTTGTACGCTTGAAACTCAAGCAGTTCTGCGAGCAGGCGCGATTTGATGCGGGCATCTAAATTAACAATCCACTCTTTGTAGTTGGTGATCAGCACCATAGATTTGCGGTAGATTTCTTCAAGGAACTGGTATAAAAAATCCGTATTTTCTAGTTTGTCAACTTCATCCAGCACCAGCACTACTGCTTTTTTGTTGAGCATATCTTTGATGACTCCAAAGAGTTCTTCGCTTCGTTTGTTGTGGGTGAATTTGTAGTCCAGCTGATCGCAGAGTTCGAGAATCAGTTTAAAATTTGTATTCTTCTGCCAGCAGTTAATATAAATGGGGATAATCCCTTCTTGTTCTTCTTCCAATTCCCTGAGAAGATGGCGTACTGCTACCGTCTTTCCAACACCTGGCGGTCCGTGAACAAGCACATTTTTTCCAGTGCGTTGCTGGAGCAAGGGCTTCATACCAAGGGCAACTTGCTGTTGTTGTGCTTCTCGATATTTGATAATCTTGGGAATATAATCAAATTCTAAAGGAATCGGGTCTCGAAATAACGACTCTTCATTTCCCAGAAAATTCTTGAATAATCCCATCCAAACACCTTACTGAGGGGGGGGGCGTGGTGGGTTTATATAGTTTGTGGGGAGGGGCTGTGGTGAAAATGAAGGTAGCGTCTTTCTCGAGCGCTTCAGAAATGCCCCATGGGCACTGCCAAGGGGGAAGCCCCATCCGGGGAACGGCAGTACTCGGAGAACATACAAGAGCGCGAGTGATGCTACCCGAGCGAAGCGAGATTTTCACCACAGTCGGAGTGGGGTGCGAAAACAAAATACATATATATCTGCTGATGTGATGGGATGCTCATGCACCCTCTCGAAAAACGTATTCGTACCATCGAAGAACGCAACAAGCGTGTCGAACTCGATAAAGCCTGGGAAATCAGCTGGGCAAGAAAAATCGTTATCGCAGTGCTCACCTATCTTACAATCGTCCTCTTCTTTTTTGTTGCAGGGCTTCCTGATCCGTTTCCGAATGCGGTCGTTCCCACAACAGGTTTCGTATTATCTACCCTTTCCTTGCCCCTCTTCAAACGCTTATGGACCAAATATTATAAATAAAAAAATATAAACATAAACAGTATAAAAAATGAACATAATAAGTAAATACAAATACAGAAAAGGTAAACTGTGTTTACGAGTGTAAAAATACAAAACATAGCTCACTTCAACGTTCTCAGCCGTATTATAACCATTTAAACGATTTGTAATAAACAATTCTTACATGGCATAAAGACAAAAACAGTCATCACTATACATACACAGTAAACAACATCATCTTTATAAACAAAAAGAGTCAGGATTCCATCAATCATGTCGCTATTAGAAAAAGAGGTACTTGAAGCGCTGAAAAAAGGAGTGATCGCTCCATCGCAGTATCCTCATCCCTTCTCTTTAGGATCTCGTCAGGAATCTCAGGCCTCTGCGTCTGTTTCTTCACTCTCATCTCCTCGGTTATCTCCTGTTACTGAAGAACTCTTTGTGCTCTTCTTTCGCTTGATGAAAGAACATCATGATTTTTCTGATGAAAAATTGCTCGAGCTTTTTCATCAGATTACGCAAGAAAAGTTTTCAGCACTCGAACAGTTAAGCCACGGGATGAACGCATCATACTCCCTCCTTTCTGTTCCTGCATCCATCTTTGGAACACATCTCAGTCCTTCTGAAGCACTCTGCACCTTTCTCAAAGAGGAACATAAACTGAGCTTCCACGAGATTGCCGAAGCATTGCATCGGGACGATCGAAGCATCTGGACCAGCCATCATCGCGCAACGCAAAAATCAAGTTCCTTACCTCCTTCTTCGGTTTCACACGCTTCTTCTTCCACTTCTTCTCCGAGAATTCCTCTTGCTCTTTTCAAAGACAGAACCTTCAGCATCCTGGAGCATGTCGTTGCGCATCTTAAAAGTCAACGTATGAAGAACAAAGAGATTGCACATGTCCTGCATAAGTCTCCAGCTGTTGTTGCAACGGTTCTTCTGCGAGTCAAGAAAAAACAAAAACAGGAACAAAAACAGGGCACCACCTATGACTGAGCAACAAAAAAACAAGAGCAGGAACGAGAAAACTAGGAATGGGCAAAAAGAGAAAGGTATTCATCTTATTTGGATTGTTCTCATCCTCATACTTTTTGTGCTCTCGCTTTCCTGGTATCAGCTGAATCAAGGCGTTAGCGCAGGCTTGGGTGGTGCAGGCCTGGGTGCAATTACCGGAAATCTTGTAGGTGTCAATAGCTCTGAAGCTCTTTCAAATACTTCTGAAAACCCGACAACACCTACTGAGCTCCTTATCGAAGAACCTCTTGTTGAAGAGCCAGCAGAAACACCCCTTCCATCAGAAGCGCCTATCGAAGAACCTCTTGTTGAACCTGTTGCCACCGTTGATCCAACTGACGCCGATCCTGTTGATTCTGCACGACAGGAGCGTATTCAAGAACTGAAAGATACGATTGAAGAGATTCAAGAGCGTCAAGAATCTCAAGCTTCTTTGGATGCTTCTGCACCCGATATCTCTCCACCCCCTTCTTTTCAACCCAATCTTTCACTTAATCCTCAAGATGTCCAGTTTTCTCTGCAGGAGCATGGCGCTATCACGATTGACAGCACACTCTATGCCGCACGCTTTGAAGATAATCCCTCACCCAATGTCGTCTTTATCAACAAGAGCAATGGCTATGTTTTTTACGATGACGGTCTTGGTGTTCCCAGCTATCGAAAGACGACAGACAGGGGGGAAACCTGGAGCGCCGCAACCGCACTTGCACCTGATATGAATCCCCTTTCAATGGCAGTCTGGTACGATCGCTGGACTCCCAGCAATGGGTCTGGAAACTTTATTCGCATTGTCGGAGCAGAAACAATCAACGACAGCATCTGGTACAAAAGCCTGAATACTGCTGATGACAGTGTATACCCTGCAGGCGACAATGTTGTTGTTATTTTTGATGGTGATCTTATTGCTTCTGAATCTACAGGGGGCCCTACGATCACACGAACCTTGAATGGATCTTTATTTGTTGCAGGATGCCACGGCGGAACCTGCAGTTCCTGGGTTTCAGGAACCAATGGCTCCAGCTGGACGAACACAACGCTCGTTGGTTCCGGCGGTATAAATCCTGATGATCTTGACGGTCTTCAAATGTTCCCTCTCCCAAGCAACAACAGTTTGCTGGTGATGCATGATGAAAGTGCGCACGATCTCCTTTCCAAAATGTACAACGCGACTTCAGGTGCATGGGATACGACATGGGCAGTGCCTGATGGAAGCTTTTCAGGCGACACGGTGTATGATGAACATTTTGGTGGTTCACTTTACAAAGTAACCGGAGATGTTTTTGTTGCAGGTGTGAATAATGTCAGCCATCCAAGCGGTGATGTTGCAGTATATCGTTTTAATGCCACTACACGAACCTGGGCAAATCTTACGAATGTTATCAATAATTTCAACATGACCGATGCCCGGATTATGGTGAACGAAAGCAGTGGGGATCTCTTTGTTACCTATATTCGTGGAGAACCGGCTTCTTACACCTATCCGTTATACAAAAAATCAACAGACGGCGGCGCGACCTGGAGTGCTGAGAGCAAAAGATTGTATAATGAAAGCGGCGATGATTTTAAACAAATCAAAACCAACTTTATGAGCAATGCCACCTTCTTTGCAGTTTGGTATAATGATGACACTGATGATCTTCACGGATCTATTATGGACAGTACACTCAGGGCAGGAAATTATTTTACAAATGGAACACTCATCGATAACCTCATCATCTCAGATGCTTTTTTTGATCAAAATTCTCCTTCGCCAGGAATGGTTTTTATTAATGAAACGCACGGCTACGCCTTTTATATTGACAACGGAGGCGATATCCGCTATAGAAAAACAACAAATGGCGGAGCAGACTGGATTACTGAAGTCGATCTTTCTGGAGAACATAGCTGGAGAGCTGTCAGTGTTTGGTATGACCAATGGACTCCAGGAAATATTACAGGAACGAGAATCCATATCGCTGCTTCCCACGAAGCAGGCGGCATTAATATTTCCTATAAACAGCTGGATACGAGTGATGATTCTCTCACTCCTGCAACAACGTTTTGGGCGCTTGCACTGGATATCAACAATTTGGATGCTACTATTGCGGCTCAGCCAAGCATCACCATGGCAACAGACGGTATGTTATATGTTCTTGGCTGTGCAGCTGAGGGTTTGAATGGTGGAAGCTGCAATGTCACCAATTCCAGCAACAATGGTGTTACCTGGACGATTACCAACGTTAGTGGTTTTCAGAATGTCGGGCGTCGCAATGTCACAGGAGATGATCCCACTCAGATTTTTCCCCTTGCAAAAGGAAACATTCTTGTTGTTTCGCAAGATTTGCGGACAGCCAATACCAACTTTTCTTCCATAATATACAATCGCACTGCAGGAACGTGGGACAGCGCATGGAATACCTTTGACCCCAATTTCATTGGTTCCGGCGGAATCATTACCTGGGGAGGGACGCTTGTTAAATCTACGAATGATATCTACATTGTGGGTGTTAATGATACGGGGAATGTCAGAAGAGGAGATATTCGTGCTTACAAATTTACGAATGATTCGAGAACCTGGAGCAATCTTACAACGGTCGCAACATCAAGCGCCGGAAATAATTTTTCTCAGGCGATTCCGGTCGTTGACCAGACGCAAGGAAATCTTTGGGTTATCTATGCTAATTCCTCCAATTTGATTGGCACCGCGCCGCGTTTTGATATCACGTTCAAGAATTCAACGAACGGGGGTGTGAGCTGGTCAGCACCGGTAACAAAGAACCTGCATATGTCTGACTTTCCCCATCTCCGTTCACACTTTATGAGCCCGGGTATTGCA
The DNA here is from genome assembly GCA_013331695.1 of Candidatus Woesearchaeota archaeon. Classification (GTDB taxonomy): domain Archaea; phylum Nanobdellota; class Nanobdellia; order Woesearchaeales; family UBA12501; genus UBA12501; species UBA12501 sp10192u. The sequence goes on along the minus strand of DUFX01000042.1, from coordinate 11,262 downwards.
GGTTCAGAGATTGANNAACTTGATCTTAACTCCCAACCATAATCAGAAGAATCTTTCTGGTTCTGACACCATTACCACGACCCAATGCACCGGAAACTATGGTTTGCAGATTAACGATACTGTTTTCGAGAATTATTCAGGATTAAACTGCACTGGACGTTCCATTAAGGGTGTGCGCGGTTCAGGAACCATCGGCTTGCGCATCAGAAATGTTTCCAATTTTACGCTTCGGGATTGTGTGATCAGCAGTTTCGAAACAGGCCTCTTTATTCAAAATGCACGGAATATCGAGCTCTATAATTTGACGGTGACTAATTCCACGCGTTTTGGAATCTTCTTGCAGAATGTGAGTGTGGTCAATGTAAGTGTGGTCAATTTGTCGAATCATTCCGGTGCTTCAGGAACAGGGAACATTGTTGCCGATCTTTTGATCAATCGGTCAGGAAATGTTACGATACGAAAACTGAATGCAACAACCGCAAATGGATCCAACAATTTCCCCCTTAAGATTGTGGATTCAAATATCACCACGATTGCCTTCAGCAACCTTCATGCTGTCAATGTTTCGAACAGCACCCACACCAATCTAAGCAATCTCTACATCAACGGATCATCTACATTCCCAACTCTTTTGTATATTGGTGGGAAGTCCAATAAAACAGATGTTCGTCTGAACACGTTTAATAGCACCGGTGCAACGGTTTATATTACCCTCGGAAGCCCCGCCAATCACACCAACATCAGCAATAATAATTTCTCCAACTTTACTACAACGGTTATCAATATCAGCGGGCAAGGCCTTTACAACACCACGATCAGAAGAAATCAATTTATCTTGGGCGGCCCAACCGGTCCTGGCATCATTACTATGCAAGGAGGAACCCAGCCAAGCTCGAATATCAGTGTACGTATTGATTACCATACTTTTCAAAATGCCACGAATGACGCTGTTGTTTTGAATGGAACCAATATCAGTTTTGCGTACAACAATATCACTCATGCAGGAAGATCATGCCTTGTTCTTGGGGGGGCCAATCATTCCATTGCCTATGTCCGTCTTCTTAATTGTAGTGAAAACGGAATCCGACTGATGAGCCGTATGCAGAACTTAACGTTTAAGAATAACCTGGTCATGGACAACAACAAATTTGGTTTTAATGCAAGCGGCGGTGCGCCAAATCCGAATCGTATTGTCGGCATCAGTATACAGATCAATCGGATCGAGAATAATACGGGCGGAATCTACCTTGAAAACGTTTCTAACCTTACGCTTGTCGATACGAACCTGACTAACAACTCAAACGATGCACTGATTGTACATAACTCCACTAATCTGAGTTTCACGAATCTGATTATTTACAACACAACGAGAAACGATATCAACCTCAGCGGTGCAAGTCGACTTGTTTCCTTTACTTACCTCATGATCAATCGAACACGCCCTGTTATTGTTAGTGCATCAACTGCAAATGCGACCTTTGTCAACGGCAACTTTACGAATCCGAAAGGTGCAGTTTCGTGGACAAGGACCATCAATGTGACCACAAGCACTCCGATCAACTCCACGGATAGCATCAATATCAGCAATGGAAGCATTCTGCTTACTGCATCCAATATTGATCCCTTCAACACGACACTCAATCTCAGTTTTAGAAACTTCAACGCAAGCGTCAATGGTGGTCCTAATGGAACAAAGGATGGTTCCTACTGCACGACCACATTCTGCCGGGGAGCCAATGATGAAGCAGGAAGAACATTCTCCTACCAAATCACGCAATTTGGCCTGAATAACTTCAGCATTATGGCATCTGATCGCGATGACGACAGTTTTAATTTTAGCCAGGATTGTCATGATCAAAATCAGACGTATGCACCGCTTCGCAATAGTACCGCAGACTACCTCTTGAATGCTACACGAACCATTTGTGCAGGTGAATATGCAACCGGAGTCATCCTCAAAGGGAACAATACTATTGTTAACTGCAATGCAACTGCAGCAAAATTGCGCAATGCTAGCGGCGTTTCCAATAGAAAAGCCTTTTCATTGGACGAACTCCCTGTCGAGAACGTCACGATTCTTGGCTGTTTGATCAGCGGGTATGATCGTGGCTTTAGTTTTACTGGTTCACAGCGCGTAATCAATATGAACATCAGCCACAACATTATTAACACAAGTACCCACGATGGCATCTTTTTCCAACTCAACGCTGCAGGAGCAAACCTTACGATTGAACATAATCGTATTGAGAACACCTCGGGAACAAATCCTACCGGGATCCAAATGTCTAAAGTAAGAAATGTGCGTATTTTCAAAAACAATATCTCAGGTTTTCCTACCGTAACCGGCGTTGCAGTCTACCTGCGCGGAGATAATATCACCTTCATCCGCAACCGTGTTTCCAACAGCACCATGGGTATCGGAACTACAGAGCTGAATAACAGTAATTTTAGTTATAATACTATTTTCAACAACCGCCGGGGCTTTGGGAACTATCTTCCCGATCCCGCATCAAGAAATATCTCTTTTATGCGGAATAATCTCTCCAATAATTCTGCAGGTATCAACATCTCTAACGCAATGCTTAATCTCAGCATCCTTTTCAGTGTTTTTGAGAATCATAGCGATGCAGCTATCCGGCTGGGAAACACAAGCAATACCATTATTTTGAAAACGAATATCACCAAACCTGTGTATGGCATCGTTCTTGTTTCGAACAATGGGACCAATGTGAGCCATTCGATCATCATAAATGCTACCAAAGATGATATTGCACTTCATGCTTCATCAGGAAATCGGTTCGGAAATTTGACATTAATCAATAGCGGTAGAAACAGTATCAATGTTTCGCAGTCCTCATTCCGAAACAATTTTACGGATGTGGTTGTCAACGATACGGATTTTGTCATTGTTGTTGACGCAAATTCTACGGCAAACTTTTCAAATCTGACCTATCTCAATAAAAATGGAACCATGACTTTCTTTTTTATCAATGCAAGCGGTTCCATGATTCCTGCTAATACCAGCCAAAATGTTTTCATACACCAAGGTGCTTTAGGAAACTTTACTGTTGTTTCAGAAAATGTCATTGCATTTAACCGATCTGCCCGCCTGGAAAAACGAGAAACAGGATTCGAAAATACACCCATTATTAAACAAGGGGGTGCTACGTGCGATTCCTCCATTTGCAGATTAGAAACGTACAACCGTGAGACAGGACTTATACGCTTCAATGTTTCACGCTTTACCAGCTACTTTCTGAGTCCGCCCGTTATTACTCCTGTTGATGCTGAACCGAAAGGGGGCGGAGCTGGTGCAGGTAGCGCTGTTGCTGCTCCCACCGCTCCTGCCGCTGCAGTTGCAGCAGCTCCTGCAGCAGCAGCCGCTGCAGCAGCCGCAGCTGCCGCGAGTGCAGCCGGTAGTGCAGGTGGAAAAGGCGGAAAAGGCGGCGCAGAAGGCGAGCATTACAAATTATCAATCACCTCAGTCAAACAAGAAGGGTTAGATATCTTCCAAGAAGATGTTCCCCTCTTAACATTTAGACTGAGACCTGATAGAACGTACAAACTTGAATTTGATATTGTGAATAACGGCAAAGAGGTTCTTCAAGATGTCAAACTGACCTTGACGATGCCCTCCCGCATCTCTCTTGTTAGTCTCGCACCCAAAAATGCTCCTTACCTCAAATCCGGAGAAAAAATTACCTTTGTTGCAGGATTAAAAACCCAGAAACTGATTCCTGGCGAAAAGATTATTTTGAAAGTCTTCTCAAGCCATACTTCGCTTGAACAGCATTTTACTATTGAACCTCTTGCTGAAGATGTGAAACAGCGTGAAGCCTTAACGAGCTTTGCTCAACAAGCAGGATGGAACATTTCCCTTGGTGCAATTTTAGTTACGCTTCTTTCAGGAACCGGAATTATTATCGGCATTCAATGGATGCGAAGCCAGCAGCTTCAGCAGTTGTCAGAAATTGCGCTCGCCTACCTTTTCAGAGATATTGTTACGGATACCGCGACGCTCCGTCAGCTGATGATTACGGGAAGAGTAAAAAAATACAGAAAAATTCATGTTGTTCGAGGAGCGTATCTTCGTTATAAAAGCCAGTGTTCTCAGCTCCGTCTGATTCAGCTTCCCTTGGGGGGCATCAAAAAAGTTTCAGAGTATCTCAAAAAATATCAGATTGACATGGAGCTTGCCACCCTTCTTGCGTTTAGCGGAAGGAAGAAGCTCCTTGCGCGTATGAAACCCGTGCGGGCGCTTTTCTTGACGATGCGTGAGATTCCTGAAGAACTGCAGGATGATTTTGAACTCGTAACTTTTGCTGATCCGTTCGTATTAAAAAAGAAAGAAGATAAAGAACGTCTGGATAAAAAGAAAGTTCAAGCGGGGAAAGAAAAAGAACAGAAAGAACAAGAAGCATTCGGAAAGAAAACACGCGGAGACCGCTATTATGAGCTCCTTATTTCGCAGCCTCGAAGCACGCTGGGCGGCGGAGAAGCTTTACAGCAGTCTTTCGCGCAACGTGCGATCAGCAAAGCTGTGTGCATTGCCCGGCGTGTTGGAGCTCCTGTTCGAACCCTTGTTCAGCGTGTTGCAAGTATTCCAGCATCTTCAAAGCGAATGAATGGTGCAGGAGAATCAGCAGGAGAAGCAGTATCTGCTTTTGCTTTTGATCTTGATGTTCTTGCTTCATCAAGTCTGCGCAAACAAGGATGTAAAAAAGAACTGGTGTGGTATATCAACAAAGCACTGGGCGAAGGAAATAATTATGATGCTATTCGCAGTGCATTGCTCCAAGCAAAATGGAATGCAACGATGATCGACGGCCATTTTTCACGCATGAAAAAAGAAGTTATTCGCTTAGAGCGCTTTATTCGTGATGGTTTGATTGTAAACATCAGCGCACAGCGCCTGCTGAGTGAGATCAAGAAAAAAGGTTATGCGACTGAATTGGGTCAGCGCATTATGAAACTTACACAGCAGGATCTTGAACAGGTTGAACGTTACCTTGTTCGTGCGCTTGCACAAAAACGTTCTGACAACCAACTCGTACTGGCACTTTCCAACATCGGTTGGGAAGATCAAGAAAGCGAACAGCTTTTGCGATCTGCAAAAGTGAAGTATGAAAAAACACGAACGTATCTTGATATCTTGGTCAGCCGAGGGTATCGAGTCTCTGAAATGACGACTGCCTTATCGAACAATGGCTTTGATCCTGAGGTTGTCCGTTACTATCTCGAAGAGAAAAAAGAGGAGAGAAGATGAACTTGAGATCTTTACTTGAGATCGTTATATAACAATATTTATAAACATTTTTGATCATGGTGGAAGGTGTGATAGAGTGAAAAAAACGGTGAAAGAACCGATAGGCGCCAAGGCAGGCAACACCCTAGTTTCAACTCTCTTTTGGATGGTCTTGGTTCTTGTTTTCAGCATCTTTTTGATTGCATCTTCCTTTGCAGATGCCACTGATCCTCTTTCATCTGAACCTGTTCCGCCTTTAACGGTTGAAAACCCCCAGAAACTGAACGATGTGATCATTATTTTAAAGGAGGATGCAGATCCCTCAGCACTTACGGAAGTTGCTGCATCACTTGAAGAACACGAAGCACCGATTGAAACCCAAGAAGAGGTTCGTGAACAGTTGCTCGAAGAGATCAAAGAAGAAATTGGAAAAAACCAGGAAGATCTTCTCGAGGTGCTGGAAAAAGAAAAAGTAAAACGTGCACGTGTGGTGGAAGTCAAACAAGAATTTGAAACCCTCAACAGCATCTCGGCTGTTGTTGATAAAAAAACTTTGCAGGCTCTTGAACAGCATCCCCTTGTTGAAGCCGTTGTTCCCAACATCCGCTTCGAGCTGTTCCTTGATAAAAGTGTTCCCCAGATTCGCGCTGATGCTGTGCACAATCTTTCCCTCAAAAATATCAGCATCAATGGAAGCAAGGAATCTGTCTGTGTGATTGACAGCGGCATTAATGCATCTCACCCTGATTTAAAATCGAAGATTATTGCTCAACAATGTTATTGCGACACCGACAGCAACAGCAGCAACGGAGGTTGCTGTCCTAATGGTCTCACAGAGGACACAAATGCAAGTGATGCGCTCGGCCATGGAACTCATGTTTCAGGAATTGTAGGGGCGCATGGAAACCTCAGCGGGGTTGCAAAAGATGCAAATCTTGTTGCAGTCAAGGTGTTTGGATCATCAAGCAGTGCAGCATTGTCTGATGTTTTATCAGGAATAGATTACTGCATCAACCAAAGCACTAAGCTCAATATCTCAGTTATTACGATGAGCCTTGGAACCTCAACACGGTTCAGCGACGCGGCCAGTTGCAACGAATACATTTCAGCATTTACTGATGCTGCAGATACTGCAACACAACAAGGAATCGGTGTCTTTGCTTCTGCAGGCAATAGCGGAGATACCGGCGCCATCTCTTTACCGGGGTGCCTTGGCAATGTTACCAGTGTTGGTGCAAGTGGCCGCACTGATGACACTATCCAATCCTTTTCGAATCGCGCTTCCTTCCTTGGCATCTTTGCGCCGGGGTCTAGTATCAATTCAACTGCTTATGATGACAAACGCTACACTCGTCTCAGCGGNNCCATGGTGCAGGCGCAAGTGCTCTTCTCCAGCAATACCGGAAACTCAAAGAAAACAAAAGCATCAGTCCCAAACTCATGCGTTCATTGATGCAGTGCTCGGGCAAAAAGATTCTTGATACGGAAACGGATACGCAATATGCTCGGCTGGATGTGTATAATGCTGTGCAAGTCATTGATCATCCGATCAACTACTCTTCTTTTATGGCGGAGCAGTCTACAAATTTCTCTGCATTAACGATGGAACAGCTTCTTGATGTTGAAAATGCAAGCATCGGCAATGCACATGGGAAAATCCAATACGCCGGCAAGAAGAATATGCTGTGTCTTGATCTTGACAAGTTGGTTTCGATTTCCAATAACAACCTTCAGATTGATCTCACCAATCGAAGTGTATTGAATGCAAGTGCAGTACTGACGCTCTTTGACGTGCCCTTTTGGCATCCTGATGTGCTCTTAAATGGGGAAGCATGCCCTGCAAGTTTTTGTACGAATAAAACGACCGCCATCCGCACCTCGGGAAAAACAGCAAATATCAGTGCAAACCTCAGCTTCACCGTTCCTCATTTTGATGGGGGTCCTAACGCTAGTTTCTCAACAACAGCAAACTCGCGTTTGAGCATCTTTGATCAGAACGATGCTGAAGGTGGAAATCAGAGTTTGAATATGTCTCAGCCCATTCTGTTTTCTGCAAATTATTCAACATTCCCGGGACAGATGGCAATCAGTAATGCTTCTTGTAATCTGTCTTTTGCTTTCGACAACAGCACACTCGCAATGACGTTGAACCAATCATCGAAACACTTTGAACAGTCAAAAGAATTCCCTGCCAAAGGAACCTATGCTTGGAATGTTTCGTGTTCTCATACTGATTATGAACAGCAGAATCTCCCGCAAAGCATCTTTGTTGATATTGTTGATTTTGACAGAGACGGATTTAATGTGACAGTCGACTGCAATGATCGCAATGCAAAGTTTGCTCCTGTTTTCAATGGATCAAAAGTTGTTGTTCAAAGTGATTTTACACTTTGTAAAGGATACTACACCGCACAATTTGTACTGAATACAAGCCACATGACGTTTGACTGCAATCAATCAATTCTGTACGGCCTGCCGAATGCAACAGGGATGTCTATTCGCGATCAAGACAATGTCAGCATCAAAGCCTGCACCTTTGTGAATCATTCCGTGGCTGCGATTCATGCTTCTAATATCAGCTTGTTCCGTGTTCTTCAAAGTACATTCACCAACAACAGTCAAGATATCACATCAGCAGGCGGCCGCGTTGATCTCATCGCGTCAAAACTTGAAAAATATAATTTTAACAACAGTAAATTTGCGCTCGAGCAAGAAAAAGGAAGACTCTTTTTCAGCAATGTCAGTATTAACGGAAACAGCAATCTGTTGTCAGAGGACATCACCCTAAGTCAAGATACGATCTTTGTGAATACCTCTAAACTTGCAGGGTTTAATAAGAGTGCGATCCTGACACTGTATAACATCAATTATACCACACCCCGTGTCATGATAAAATCAGATGCTTCTGGTGCTTATTTCAACTTCAGCATTTGCCCTCTCACAATTTGTACAACTCCTGTGTTGACTGGCAACACGAGCAACAAAACAGCAACGTTTAATGTGAGCCACTTTACGACATTTCAGATCCAGGAAACACCCCCATCCAATGTGAGCAACAGTACGAGTAATAACACCAATACCTCAAGTGGTTCTGGTTCAAGTAGTGGAAGTAGTTCAAGTTCATCTTCCGGATCCTCTGGCGGCGGAGGCGGTGGTGGGGGAGGCGGAGGAGGTGGAGCAGTTTCTAAACCACGAACACAGCAAACAACTCCTTCACGATCAGCTCCGACAGCGACAGGAATCGTTACGTCGATAGGATTGCCTGCATCGACAGCTTCAGCTCCTGTCGGGCCATCGGGTGAGTCTCCAGGTTCTTCACCCGAAGCCGAATCAAGTGGCGGATCTGTTGAATCCGGTGGCATTGCTGAAACAACGGGTGCTTTGGTCAACACCGAGGCTGAACAACAACAAGAAGATGCATCGTTGTCAGCATTAACCGGATCTGCAGTGAAAGAACCCAAGAAAAAAATGCCGTGGACCGTCACCATCAGCCTTGCTGTACTGGGTCTTTTCGGTGTTTTGCTTCTTGCTGAAAGAAAAATCTTCAGAAGAAAAGGTGGCAAGGGCGGCAATCAACAAGGAGAACAAGCGACCATGTCCCGGTCCGATCACAGCTCTTCATTCAAACAAGAATACAAAGAACGTGCCTTAGAATCACAGCTTTTAGACGAGAAAAAACAGGATCAATCTCTCAAGGGTGGCAAAATCTCACCTGCACTGAAAAATCTTATTGACAAGCATCGAGAAAAAGGCTGGGAAGATCCTGATATTAAGGAACGCCTGCTCCGGCTTGGTTCCTGGGACGAGAAAACCTTGGATGCACATCTTGATGTGTCAAATCGAAATCCAAGGCAGTAGCATAATTGGAACGTTGATAATGCAGAAGTTAAAACAATAGAAGTTAGAACAGAAGTGGTAGCATCTATGGGGGAACAGAAAGAACAGCGAGGTATTTCTCATTCTCTTACTGACAAAGCTGGACAGCAGAAAAAATTGCATCCACTTTTGATCATTGTTCTTATTCTTGTCGGGTTTGCTCTTTTCAATGCTCTTTCAGAGAACAGCATCACGGGATTTATGGTGTTTTCTGATCAAAATCTATCAAATGAAAGTACTCTGTCGAACGAAAGCAATGAAAGTACGCTGTCGAATCAAAGCACATTTCTTAATAGGGCCATCACCAACCAGAGCAATGACTCATTTGTGAAAGAAGGCGTACAAGAAGGTGAAATCCCTATTCTTCAAACAGAACCTGCACCGGCATCTTCACCAGCTGAATCAACACAACATGAAGCAAATACTTCAGATTTCACCCTTCAACCGCCTGAGTTTTTCCCGCAAATTTGTGTCGGCCCATCTCCTGATTGTGATGCTGCGTGTGGAGTCGGTCTGGGATATAAAGACACCGTAAGTCAGAGCTGCTTTACCGATGCCGGCTGTTCCATCTCTTGTGGCGGCGCTAATGCACCGCCTAATGTTTCGCAAGTCTTGCCTATCAATGGCCAAACAAAAGAGCCAGACTCTAAAATGAATATTTCAGCAACCGTTACAGACAGCGGTACGATTTCGATTGTTTATGTAAACATCAGCCGGCCGCGTATAACACTTGTTTACCGGATTAATCTTAGTGCAGCGGGCAGTAATTATTCTAACAGCTATACCGTTCACAATATTACCGGCCAGTATAATTTAACCTATTTTGCGAATGACACGAGTGGGGCTTCCAATAAAAGCATCACGACCCGTTTTAATGTTACTGATACTCTCTCTCCCCCTGTTACTGATCCTAAACCTTCTCCTGCAGCAAAAACCGTTCAAGTTGACACGACTATCGCTGTGGGTGCAAATGCTACAGATCCCACCAATGTTAGCGGGTTTCCGCTTCCTCATGCAAATATCACTCGGCCTAATGTTAGCCAAGTCTATACCCTTAACCTCACCCAGCAAGGGGCTGGTGGCGGGATTAATTTTTCTAAATCGTATCGCGTTCGTAATATCAGTGGTTTGCATAACATCACCTTTTTCTTTAAAGATAATTTCAATAATATCAACAAAACAATCACGACCTCTATCACTGCAGTTGATACGGTCGGTCCTATCGTCTCTGACAGTACACCGCTGCACAGTCAGTCTCGGGGGATCAATGTCAGTGTAAATCTTAGTATTAATGCTACGGATGCACTGAATATTAGTATTGTCTACGCAAATATTACCCGGCCAGGGATTGTGCTTCCATTCCGGGTTAATCTTAGTCGTGAGGGAACAACCAACAATTTTTCAGCAAGATATAAAATTCATAATATTACGGGGTTGTATAATATCACTTTTTTCGCTAATGATACCCGTGGAAATATCAATTTCACAAACAGCACCAACATTTCAGTTACTGATACCGCGGCGCCTTCTGCGCGTTACCGTGCTCCTGTTCCTCAAAGCACGAAAGAAGCAAATGCTTCGATCGGTGTAAGCTTTAATGTCAGTGAACTCGTGAATGTCAGTACGGCCTACGCAAACATCACACGCCCCAACATCAGCACCATCTACCGTCTGAATCTTACCCTTGGCCAGGCTAGCGGTCCTATTCGCAATATGTCTGCGAGTTATCTTGTTCAGAGGACTCCAGGCAAATACAATTTTACCTTCTGGGCAAACGATCTTTCAGGCAACATTTTAAGCAGTTCGACGTTAAATTTTACAAACATTACTGTTCAGGACACCACAGCTCCAGGTATTATTGCACGCGGGCCAACCCCTCAATCAAGCAAAGAAGTGAATGCGAGTTTGATGGTGAGCTGGAATCTCTCTGAGGTTGTAAATATAAGTTTGGCGTATGTCAATGTTACACGTCCAAACATTAGCACCATGTATCGTCTGAATGTAACCTTGGGACAGAATGCAGGAGATACACGGAATATGAGTGGAAGTTATATTGTGCAGAGGACTCCAGGTAAATACAATTTAACGATCTGGGCCAATGATACAAGCGGGAATATTCTCAGCAATACTGCCTTGAATTT
>DUFX01000066.1 GCA_013331695.1 Candidatus Woesearchaeota archaeon | reverse complement strand
TACGGTATTATATTTTACTTCAATGATGTGTTTCATTTTTATCTTGTGGGGACTGGGGCTGGACAAGAAGATTAGGGTGTGCTACGATCTACCACAAGATAACAGTTCTTTGACAACCACAAGACAACTCAAAATAGGAAGGGGGTGATGAGCGTGACAAAAAAAATTGATCCGAAAAAGCTTTCGATCAGAAAGCTTTCCGTGCAGATCGATAAGTGCGGTATGCGCGGCCTTCGCCGACCTCGGGCGTAGGCACCCGAAAAGCAGCTGGCTGGGACAGGATTTCTCTGTTCCAGCCAGTTTTTACATCAAAGGAGAGAATCATGAAAGACAAAATATTTGTTGTAAGGGACGCAGTCTCGCTTTTCTTGAAGAAGCAAGCAAGGTCAAAATATATTCTCGCTTTTCTGTTTCAAAGCAGTCGCATCCTTGCTTCATTTGAAGTGAGTCCTCTCGCCTTAGAGTGTGTTAAACTTCTTGATGGCAACCACTCACTTGGTCAAATAGCAAGAATGAAAAAAATTACGCAGAAAAATCTTCTGCGTCTCATTCACTACTTAGAGTCCGAAAATCTTATTGAAGAGAGATGGGAACGAACAAAAGAAGAATTAAGGTATTCTCGCCAACTCAATTTCTTCGCTTCTTTTGAGGAGCGGGAAATAAAGCGAGAAAATTTTCAAAAAAAGATTGAGGATGCGCGGGTGGTAGTATTGGGCGCGGGCGGGATCGGAACATGGCTCATCGAAAGTTTAGTACGCTCGGGCGTCGGTCAAATTACTGTTATAGATCCCGATGTTATCGCTCTAAGTAATCTTTCTCGGCAGACTTTTTTTACTGAGAAAGATATCGGGAAGGCGAAGGTAGAAATAGTTAAGAAACATGCGGCCGCTATCAATAGCATGGTCAAGATCAAGCCAGTGCAACGGCTGATCGTTTCACCTCGCGACCTTCGACCGTTTGTAAAAAATGCAACCCTTGTAATTAACTGTTCTGACTATCCTGATGTTTCGGTAACTAATGATATCGTTTCTCGAGCCTGCTTCACCTATGGCATTCCCCACATTCTTTGTGGAGGATATGCCGGTCACTTGAGTTTTGTTGGACAGACGGTCATCCCACATCAAAGTTCTTGTTGGAGGTGCTATGTCGAGGGAGGGATTTACGAAAGGGGTCTAAACGGGTTTACCCATATGGCTATTACCAGAAGTTCTGTTGAAGGCGGAACTCTTGCGGCGATTGCTTCAATGACTGCTAATATCCATGCCCTGGAAGCTTTAAAGGTAATCACGGGTTACGCCGAACCGGCAATGCTCAACGCCAAAGCTGAATGGGACTTTTTATCCCTTTCACTCACTAAAATTACTGTTTCCAAAAACAAATACTGTTCTCTCTGCGGGGAGAACGCGCAAAAGAGGAGGATAAGGAAATGAGATATCGGGTTTCTCGGTTTGTAGTGACAACTGACCCTCAGAGCGGAGTTATCCAACACACAAAGACAGGAGATCGATTATCGGTATCTGAAGAAACGTTAAAACTTCTCAGTTTGTTTTCGGAGCCGAAAACTTTTGAGGAGGTTTTATCTTGCGTTTCTTCCGACGAGAAAGGGAGATTGGAGATAGCTGGGTTTCTGAAGCAGTTGGTTGACGAAAAGATTCTTATTCCTGAAAAAGAAATTGAAGAATGGACAAACTGGGGCGTACTTACCGACAAAGTTCTTGTCGAGAGTCCCCTAAGAACATTCTTTAGTTGTCCCCGGAGAAGTCTCACAGCGCTTGAAGATGAAGATATTATTTTTCTCGGAGTGCCATTCGATTTGGGTACGACGGGATATCCGGGTGCGCGTTTCGGACCCGATAAGATGAGGGGGCTTTCCTCAGATGCGTTTGAATACCATGCCGATATCCTTACGGGGAAATGCAAAGGATGGTTCAGTGCGGGGAAAGACAAGACAATACTTGAAGGTGTGAAAATGGCGGATGTCGGGAATGTGCTTCTTCAAGTAGGGGAGAACTTTGAAAGGTTCTACAATCGTGTGGATCAAGTGGTTCGTCAGGTCATTGCTCGTGGAGGCTTTCCCGTCATTGTCGGCGGTGACCACTCATGCAGCTATCCAATTCTCCGCGCGGTGAAAGAGCAATACGGGAGCGTATCAGTTATTCACATTGATGCGCACACTGATCTCGGAGAAACTATCCCGGATATTTCGAATAATCATGGGAATGTTTTCACGAAAGTGAGAGAAGAAAACTTGGCGCATCACCTGCATCAGTTTGGAGTACGAGGATGCATTGGCAAGAAACTGATTGCCTCCGATTACTCTCTACACTCACTGGAAGACTTAAAACGAGATGGCATAGGGAAGGCGGTTACTTCTCTTAATCAGAGCCAGCCGTACTATCTCAGTCTTGACATTGATGTGCTTGATCCTGTGTTTGCTCCAGGAACCGGGACTCCTATAACAAATGGGATGAACCCTGAAATGCTTTTTGATCTTCTGTCGTCAGTAGCCAGGAGAGTCAAACTGATTGGATGTGATATTGTAGAGGTAAATCCAATGCTGGATAGAAACAATCAAACAAGCGAGCTTGCGCTTAGCACCATATTCCACATTTTGAGCGAGGTTTTTAGATGATCTTTACTCGAGGGGCATATACAAACGTGTATGCCCCTTTTTATAGTATGCGGCGACATAACGCGCTCATTTCTATGACCTTTCGCCTGCCGGCACCCACA
>DUFX01000040.1 GCA_013331695.1 Candidatus Woesearchaeota archaeon | reverse complement strand
AGCATTTTAAGCACTGAAATTTTTAATCGCTATCGCTCGTACAAAGCACAAGGAAAGCTCCACAACAAACCTGTTATCGGAATTATTCTTGAAGAAGCTCCCCGTGTGCTTGGAAAAGAGGTGCTGGAACGGGGGAGCAATATTTTCTCAACCATTGCACGAGAAGGAAGAAAGTTTCAGATTGGCCTTGTTGCGATTACCCAGCTTCCTTCGTTAATTCCGAGAGAGATTCTCGCAAACATGAACACGAAGATTATACTTGGTATTGAGATGGCTCCTGAGCGACAGGCAGTGATTGACAGCTCTGCACAAGATCTTTCCAATGATCATCGTGCGATTGCTTCGCTGGACAAAGGAGAAGCGATTATTACTTCCAACTTCAGCAGTTTTGCGATTCCGGTAAAGATCCCTTTGTTTCAGGAGCTCGTAAAGAAGACGCAGCAGGAGAAGATTCAACAGGAAAATCGATATGGAATAAAGAATGAGATAAAGAAAATACAAACTGCATTTCCAGGAATTGGAGATTAGGGTGAGGGTATGAAAGACAACGTCACTTCCAACTTCACCTTCGCGCATTTCTCAGACATCCATATCGGCTCGTGGAGAGATCCCAGAATGCGCGACTTTGCAACGCAAGCGTTTGTCAAAGCCATGCAAGAATGCATCAAACGCCATATTGATTTTATTTTGTTGAGTGGTGATATCTTTAACACACCCATGCCGCCCATTGATAAGTTGAAAACCGTGACCGGAATGCTGAAGCGTCTGCACGAACAAGAGATACCCGTTTATATTATTGCAGGAAGCCATGATTATTCTCCCAGTGGAAAAACGATGCTTGACGTCTTAGAAGAAGCAGGGTTAGTGAAGAATGTAGCAAAAGGTGATGTGCAGGGTATGCAGGGAGAAGAAGGAAAAGAAAATGGAAAGGGAAAACTCTGTCTTCGATTTACGACTGATCAAAAAACAGGTGCAAAGATTACGGGATTGCTGGGAAAAAAAGGAATGCTCGACAGAAAATACTACGAAGAATTAGACAAAACCAATCTGGAAGCTGAACAAGGCTACAAAATTTTCATGCTCCATACTGCACTCAGTGAATTCAAACCTAAGGAACTTGAACAGATGGAAGCACACCCGCTCTCGCTTCTGCCTAAGGGTTTTGATTACTATGCAGCAGGCCATGTGCATTATATTTTTTCAAAACAGCAGGAAGGGTACGGATTTATTGCGTATCCCGGAGCCTTGTTTCCCTGCAACTTTCGAGAACTCGAGCAGTTTGGCTGCGGCGGAGGATATTTTGTTCAGGTGCATACCACCCCAGAAGGAAAACGAGAACAAACCGTACAGTGGGAACCGATGAGGGTAGCTGATACCTTGTGTTTGAGCATGGATGGCCATCGCAAAACACCGCACCAGATTGAAGAAGAACTCGTACAGCAGATTCGCAAAAGCGAGGTCTATGGAAAAATTGTCCTGATACGCATTGCAGGAACCCTTGCTTCAGGAAGCCTTTATGATATTCATTTTACGTCGATGTTTGGTATGTTGTATGAACGAGGTGCTCATTTTGTGATGAAAAACACTGCAAAATTGGTTGCAGAAGGGGTTGATGACTTAGGAACTATCGGAATGGCACTCCAACAACCTGAGCAGATTGAAGAAGCAGTGATAACTGAGTATCTTGGCCAACTGAAACTGGGGCTTTCTCGCGACGAAGAAAAAGAGTTCACGCAGTCCATACTCGGAGTGCTTGCAACTGAAAAGTCAGAGGGGGAAACGAATACCACGTTTGAAACGCGCGTGAAAGAAGAGATGGAAAGAGTACTGCAAGAGAAGAAAGTAATATAAGGAGGAGAACGTAAGTGAAGAGAACAGATGATCATGAAAAAGATCACAGCAAAACAGAGAGGAAAGATCCAACAAGAGATTTTTACCTGGTACAAGACAAATCAACGCAGTCTGCCGTGGAGAACAACAACTGATCCGTACGCAATTCTTGTTTCTGAAATCATGCTCCAGCAAACGCAGGTTGACCGCGTGATTCCTTATTATGAGCGTTTTATGCGCACTTTTCCAAACTGGGAAGCATTGGCAAACGCAGATAAACGAACCCTCCTCCAGCACTGGTCAGGATTGGGATATAATCAGCGAGCACTTCGCCTGCAAGAAACAGCAAAACAGATTGTTGTAGAGGGGGGAAGGATTCCGAAAACAGAAGAAGAACTCTGCAAGCTTCCAGGTATTGGACCGTACACTGCTTGTGCAGTGCTGGCATTTGCAGAGAATCAGGAAGTTCCTGTTGTAGATACCAATATTCGGCGTGTTCTGATCCACAAACTCAAGCTTTCCGAAGCTATCGGAAAAAAAGAGCTTGCAACGATTGCACAATCGCTCATCCCCCGAGGAAAATCAAGGATCTGGCACAATGCATTGATGGATTATGGCGCTCTGCATGCAACAGCACAGAAAACAGGCATTGCTTCACTTTCAAAACAAAGCAAATTTGAAGGCTCAGAACGATGGGTCAGAGGCAAGATGGTGAAAATGCTTCTGAACCAGGAATCTCTTTCATTGCGTGAGCTCAAGAAAACTATGAAACACGCTCGTCTGAAGCAAATCATACAAAAGATGGAAAAAGAACAGTTGATTGTAAAAAAAGAGGGATGGATCACCTTAAAGGAAGAGAGATGAAGAAGAAACAGGTGAGGATCCTAAAACCTTATAAAGAGAAAGTTTTCTCCTCTACGAGATGGAAATAAAAATAGCAACCAAAGCACCGCCTCATGAACGCATGAGCAAGTTGGATAGAACAAGCTACAATGTGAGTTATAAACCAAAGATTATTACCCAAAAAATTCTGAAAGAACTTAATGAAAAAGTAACTAAAGAAGCAAAGATTCTTGACTGCGGCTGTATCGATGGGCGGATGCTGAACATTCTTGAAGAACAAGGGTACACCCATCTCGCAGGATGCGATATTTTCCGGCACCCCGAACTTCCTTCACGTTTTCCATTTAAACTCAGGGATCTGAATAAAGATGCACTAGAGATCAGCAAAAAAGGAGAGCAGTTTGATGTGATTATAGCTACTGAAGTCATTGAACATCTTAAAAATCCCTATCATTTTTTTGATCAAGCACATCAGCACTTGAAACAAGATGGCTTGTTTATTCTATCAACACCGCACCAAGCAAACGTGTATAACCGTCTTTTTTTCTTGTTTACGGGTGAAACGCTTCGCTTTGCAAAAGAAAAAAGCAATCGGGCAATAATTACCCAAGAACTCATAGAACGCTGTGCCGAACACAAATTTGAAGTGTACAAAATTGAAGCAAGCCACACCACCATTCCGTTCTTCAAGTGGAAGTTTGACTGGCCGTTCCATGCGACAGCAAACAGTCTGATCTATTTTATGAGGAAGAAATAGGATGTTCGCCATTCAAACAACTGCATCAGACTGCGAAGCGAGAACAGGAATACTTCACACCAGCCACGGCAAAGCAGAAACACCCTTCTTCATGCCCGTTGCAACCAAAGGTACGGTGAAATATGTCAGCGGTCCTGAACTCGAGCAGATGGGAAAACAAGGCGTACAATCCCTTATTGCAAATGCTTTGCTTCTTCATCTCAAACCAGGATCAGACTTCCTCAAAAAACAAGGAGGTCTCCACAAGTTCATGCAGTTTCATCGCACGATTTTTACTGATTCTGGCGGATTCCAAATGCTCATTCCCAGCTTATTTGAAAAAATCAGCGATCAAGGCGTTTATTTTCGCAATCCCTTCAACTTACAAAAACTGTTTGTCACTCCTGAACAAATCATGGAAATCGAGATGAAAATCGGAGCTGATGTTGCAATGTGTTTGGACCATGTTGCACCGGTCAATGCACCAAAGCAACAGATTGAAGAAGCGTACAAGAGAACACATCTTTGGGCAAAGCGGTGCAAAGAAAAACATGATATGCTCAAAAAACAGGGCCATGCGACCAATTCTCAACAGCTCTTGTTCGGCATTGCACAAGGAGGAAAGAATCTTGCACTGAGGAAGAAAAGCGCCCAATATATCAATAATCTTAATTTTGACGGCCATGCAATCGGCGGTTTGTGCATTGGAGAAACNNGCATATCTTATGGGAGTGGGAACTCCGCTTGACATCCTCGAAGCAGTTGCGAAAGGGGTAGACTGTTGCGACAGCATCTTTCCAACCCGAAAAGCACGAGAAGGCCTTGTTTTTACCAGCACTGGACAGCATGAAATAACAAGAACAGCGTATGCGTATGATAGCAAAGCTTTAGATCAGGCATGCACCTGTTATGTCTGCACCACCTTTTCACGCGCCTATCTGCACCATCTCTTGAAAGTGAATGAGTACACGGTGCATCGCTATCTCTCCTACCATAATCTTCATTTTATGACGAGATTGATGGAAGAGATACGGGAAACGATTAAGAAAGACGAGTTTTTAGATTACAAAAAGGATGTTGAGAAAAATTGGAAAAAGAAGTAAAAGTTGGCGGGGTCATTTTTTCTTCCATACCACCCACAGCATCGCCACCGAAACAATAAACAATGGAATACTCAACACCTGCCCCATTGTCAGCGAACCATACTGCACCATGAGTTCNNGGATATTGCACAGCCCAGGAAACCGTGGTTATTCTTCCCACAATTTCTGCATTGAAAAAATTACCTATTCTTACAAAACTTGCACCGAGAGCAATGGGAATCACTGCAACATCGGCAAGATCATAAAAGTGAATCTTATTTCTTCTGCAGTACAGCCAATGAGCAAAAATTCCCCCTAAGACTGCGCCATGGCTTGCTAAACCCCCTTCCCAAACAGCAATAATTTTGAGCGGGTTAGTGAGATAATAAAGAGCATTTTGATAAAAGAAAATTTCTCCCAGCCGTGCCCCGCCCAGCAAGCCGAGAATCATATAAATCAAATAGGTGTCTGCATCAACATCCAGTTTTCGTTCTTTTGCCAGCTTTTTGATAATGAAATATCCGCAAAGAAACGCCAGCGCCATCAACAAGCCATACCAACGAATAGAGAAAGGACCAATTTCGAGCAACAGGGGGTCGAGATTGTGAACAAACACGTTACCACCAACCGAGGAGACGACCGATGAGTATGATAAGACCTGCAATTCCCAAAAAACTGACCATCGCTCGATAATCAATTTCTTGGTTTGTGTTATTCTGATTTTTGTTCATGTTTCACGCCGGAAAGAGTAACAATCAAAAAGCTGAAAATAAAAACTGCCATAATAACCAATAGTGGAGTCTTTATAATTTTTTCTCCAAAATCAAGCATTTCATTGATCATGACAATAGTTCCGAATGCAGCTACCGAAGTGAGGTATATCCATTTCTTGTTTTTGAATGCACTTAAAACAACTTCCATATTCTAAGAATAGAGAATTTACTTTTAATAAACCTTTGCAGAAAAAAACCGGAAACTTTCCGGTTGAAATAGCAGAATTTCCGGTTTTGGATGCTAAAAATCGGAAATACTAAGGTCTGAACCGGAAGAATTACGAAACTGAGTTCATTTTTTTATTTTGACGTTCATTTCAACATGATCTTCACTTCAACAGTACATTCACTTCAACAACTTCTTCATAATCTCATTCACTTCTTTGGGTGTTGCTTTGCCCTGCGTCTTGCGCATGACTTGGCCGATGAGGAAATGGAGTGATTTCTCGTTTCCTTTTTTGTAATCCTGAACAACGCTAGGATTTTCAGCAATCACTTCTTTACAGATCTTCTCAATCTGCTTGTTGTCAGACAGCGCACCCAGACCCTGTTTCTGCACATATGCTTTCGGAGAAAAAGGCTTCACGATCAACTGCTCAAGGAGCCTTTGCGCAACGTGTTCGGTAATAACTTTTTTCTCAATCAGATCAAGCAGTTCGATCATGTGCGTCTCATCAATAAGGAGATCATCAAACGTCTGTTTGTTGTAATTCATAACTCTCACAAGTTCGCGTCTGAGCCATTTTGCTGCAAGGAGTGGATCAACCTTCTTGGAAACTTTTTCAAAAAGTTCTGCAAGCTTCTTTTCCTGCGCAAGCACTTCTGCATCGAGCTTTGAAATTCCGTGCTGATCCGTGTATTTAGCAATTTTTGCATCGGCAAGCTCCGGCATTTCGTGCTTGATTTGCGTCAATAAATCTTGCGTTACGTCAATAGCCACCAAATCAGTATCAAGAATATACCCATAATCTGCTTCGGTCTCTTTTGTCCGCATTCTAAAAGTAAGCCCTTTATTCGGATCCCATCCTCGGGTGTCAAGAACCAGGCGTTCTCCTGAATCAACTGCTTTCTGCTGACGCCCAACTTCATAGAACAAGGCGCGTTCAATTTCTTTAAATCCAGTAACGTTCTTTACTTCACTGCGAATGTAGCCTGATTTTTTGATTGAAATATTTGCATCTGCCTTGATGACGCTATTTTTCTCGTCGAAAATGCCAAGATAATGCAGAATAATAATCAATTTGTTCATAAAAGCACGCGCTTCTTCAGGGTTTGTTATCGTGGGGGTTGTTACAATCTCACACAGCGGAATACCACTTCGGTTGTAATCAATCAGAACTGAAGATGCACTTGATGCATTTGCAAGATTCCCGCCCGGATGCACGAGCGAAGCAGGATCTTCTTCGATATGCACACGAGTGATCCCAACTTTTTTGCCGGTGGGAAGCGTAAGGAATCCATTGCTCCCCAAGGGCTTTTCATATTGGGTGATTTGGTAATTTTTTGCAAGATCAGGATAAAAATAAGATTTCCTTGAAAAGATCAGTTCAGGTGCAATCGCACAGTTGAGTGCAAGACAGAGTTTTAAGGCGTATTGAAGAACTTTCTCATTAAAAACCGGTTTGCTTCCGGGCATGCCCAAACACACTTCACACGTTCTGCTGTTAGGCACATCTTGGCCTTGTTCTCTCTGTTTTTTGGTGGGTTGCGTTGCACAGCCGCAGAACAGTTTGCTTTCAGTGTCAAGCTGAACATGAATTTCAAGACCTATCACGACATCAGAAGTAAAGATCTCAGTGGCGGTGTTTACTGTTTTTGCCATCGGAACAATCTTTGCCATACAGAGACCTCAATCGCATGCGCATTGCCCTGCACCGCAGGTTTTTTCAAGAGCACCACCCAATTTAATCAGGGTCGATTCTTTAAAATGATCAGCAATCGCAAGAGCACCCACCGGCATGCCATTCTGTTTTCCAACAGGAACACTGATATGGGGCAATCCTGCAATATTAGGACCAACCGTAAAAATATCAATCATATAATGCTGAAGCGGAGTAAGCTTGGCAATCTCGTCAAATTTCGGAGCAACGATGGGTGCTGTAGGAGTCATGAGCACATCGTATTTCGTGAATAGTTTCTTATATTCCTCAATCATTTTTGTCCGCACCTTTAATGCTTGAAGGTAGCATGCGTCACGGTAGCCTGCCATGCGGGCAAAGGTTCCGAGCATAATTCTGCGCTTTGCTTCTTCTCCTAAATTTTTTGAACGCACCTGCGTAAAGTATTCATTGAAACTGCCTTCCAGAGGCTCGTGTTTCCCATAACGAAGGCCGCAGTATTTTGCAAGATTCGTTGAAGCCTCGCTGGTTGCAATGAGGTAATAGGTGGGAACACCCATCGTGATAGGAAGGTCAAGGTTCACTTCTTCATACGAAGCTCCCTGGCTTTCGAGGGATTTAATGCCTTTCCAAACGCGCTCTGCAACAAAAGAATCAGTTCCGTCTCCAAAAGCAACTGAAACAACGCCGATCTTCAATCCCTTGATGGGTTTGCCAACAAAAGAAGAGTAATCTTCAACAGGAACGTCTGCGGTGGTTGCATTTTTCTGGTCAAATCCTGCAATGCTCTGCAGAAGGACCGCAACATCTGCAGTGGTTTTTCCTGTAGCACCAATTTTATCAAGAGAATTTGCAAAGTCCATCAAGCCGTAGCGCGATACCCTTCCGTAGGTGGGGCATAAACCAACAACTCCGCAGAAAGCGGCAGGTTCAACAATGCTCCCTCCTGTTGATTCAGTTAAGGAAACATGTGTATATTTTGTAAGTTGAGTAAAACCAGAACCGCCCCCACTGCTTCCGCCGGTTGTGCGATTTTTGTCAAAGGGATTTTTAGGAACTTGATAGCCAAGACCAACATTGACATTGAAACCACCGAAACCAAATTCATCCTGGCTCGTTTTTCCGATAATAATGCCCCCTTCATTGACGCTTCTGCTGATAACCGTAGCATTAAACGGAGGAAGATATCCTTTCAAAATTCTACTCCCTGCAGTGGATTCAACACCTTTGACACAAATTGCATCTTTTACAGAGATAGGAATCCCCAACAATTTTTTTTGCTGAAGAACCTGAAGCTTCTTTTTGTCCTTTAATTTTAATGCAGTTTGAATTTCTCTCCGGAGTTCCTGTGCCTGCACACGCGCAAGGTTGCTGCTGATAACATTAAAATAATGATAACTGGGATTCAGTTTTTCTGCCTCTTGGAGTATCATCTCTGTATGTTCAACCACATCAAGCTCGCCTGTCAAGAGCTTTTGTTTCAATGCAATAATACTGAGTGCATCAGCCATAGATACTCACCATCTCCTGCCATCCCTTAGGAAACAATGCGGGGCCCCTTAAAGTAGTTGTCTTTCTTATGTTGTGTATTTGCTAAAGCAGTTTCAACTGGAAAAGAAGGCTTGACAATGTCCTGGCGCATGACATTTTTAAGGGGAACAGGGTGGATCATCAAGGCAACATCATTCGTAGGAACTTTGCTGACTTTTGAGAATGCATCAAGAATTTCTTTGAATTGAACAACAAAACGCTTGGTTTCAGCAGGAGTGAGAGCAAGACGCGCATTGCGGGCAACCGTGGTAATGAGCTGTTCGTCGACGATAATTTTATGCGTCTGTTGCAGGGTCGGTGCCTCTTGCTGAGTCTGTGTTTGTTGCCGGGTTTGTTGCGGGGTCTGTTGCCGTGTTGACGGTTGCTTCAGTTGTTCGGGGGCACGACGAGGTGTTGGCATAGCGACCAAGAGAGCGAGTTATTTTATAAAGTTTGTGCGACAAGTTTGGATAACCACCAGGTTATACGTGCAAGAGATATACCTACCGCTTCTAAAACCATTTCATAAATTTAAAGAAACCAATAGAACCCGCAGTGATAAGAAACATAAAAAAGAGGATGTAATAAAATGCAAACGGATCATCATGAGCAAAAGGAAGAGGAACATTCATGCCAAAGATCCCTGAAAGAAGCGTGGGAATAAGCATGACCAGTGCAAGAATCGTCAGTTTTTTAATGAACTCATTGAGTTTTGCAGAGGTGATAACAGATTGAAGATTGAAGAGATTTGCAACAATTTCCCGCTGAACTTTTTCGGTGTCAAGAATCTGTAAAGCGTCGTGATATAACTCATCAACATGCTCTTTGTCCTTGGGAGTGATCATGCGGAAGTAGGCTTTGCGCAGATGATTCAAGACCTCAATATTTCCAAGCAGGGATTGATTAAAGAAAGCGAGCGTGACGCTAAGGGAATAGACTTTCTCGGTCATTTCTTTGCTGAGACCATGCTTGCGTTCGCGGAAGAGCTCGACGGTATCCGCAATCTTGTCGATTTTTGCAAAAAATTCGTCATTGATTTTGTCAATAAAATAGGTGAGGAACGTCATCGGAGATTTTCGATATAAGAAACGCCGTCGCCCTTCCTGTGTCAAGGCTTCGATGTAATCTAGCGGTGCAGTTTTCTGTTTTTCAATCGTGACCACCATATAATTGTTGATAAAAACGGTCACGGGAACCGTAATGATTTCTCCGTTTTCCGTATAGGGGCAGCGATAGATCAGCTGGAGATATTTTTGAATTTCAAGGCGCGGACGCTCATCTTCTTCAAGAAACTCTTTGAACTCTTCAATCGGAGCTTCGGTAATGCCTGCAAGAAACTCAATTTCTTTTTGAGAAGGATTGATCGTGCGAATCCAGATCGTCGTCTTGTATTTTGAAAGCTGATCCAGCGGAACTTCAATAATTTTGTCGTTCTTGACGGTATACGCCTTCATAGAATCTCTTCAGGCATGATGGGTTTTTTAAAGCTTGTGCTGGAGCCCAAGAAGAGTGCAAGAAGATGCCAAGGAAACTACAGCTTTGCTTCCATAGCAAGAATCGCGATGGTGAATAATGCAATAAGCCCCATTAAACCAAAGCCTAAGACTTTGGGATGCAAAAGCGTTGAAAGAAGGTTTTGTCCGTAACTTCCGCCGGCAACACTGTCACGAGCAAGACCACGGCCTCCTGCACCCGGAACTTCACGGATCACACGTCCTGTCCGTGCATCAATAATCGTACGGCCGTCTCCGGCATCAGCACGCAAATCGCTTCCTGATCCACGTTCTAAGAGGCGCTGGCCAAAGACGCTTGCAAAGCTTCCAATAACAATAATGACTGCAATGATAAGAATCACCCAGACCACTGCCCGATCCTTCAGTGCTGAAGCAATATCCATCTCGGTTGCGCCAAAAATCTTGTAAGTGATGAGGAGGAAAACTAAAAAGATGAACAAGAAGACAAACCAAGGAGTCATGATATTGATAAGAGAACTCACATCAGGAATCAGCAAAACAAGAATACCCAAGAGGATTGCAATCAGTGCATAGAGAGGTTTATTGTCACCAAAGAATTTAGTTAAGGCGAGAACTCCATAGACGACTGCAACAACAAAGAAAAAAGAGAAAACCATCTGGAACTGACTTGCCAGTCCAATATCAAGGAGTGTAGCCATACCTGCCCCCTAGCTTCTCGCGGATCTGCATCGAGCTGTTAGCTTCTGCCATCTCCCTGTTCGCTGCGTTTTCATTATTTCTTAAACATTTCTCCAAAGTCTTGGAGAAGACGAGAGCCTTCTGTCTTTTCTTCTTTGGTGATAAACCACACCAGGAGTGCAAAGACTAAGATTACGACAATAACTGCCTGCGTATCGCCGTCAATAAGGAACGATGCACGCTGGCTGATAGACCAAAGATCAGCTGCTGCTCCGAAGATGTAGATCACAACGATAAAAGCAATGAGTGCAACAATACCAGATAAACGATTGCCTTTCCAGACAGGACCGCCTGCAAAGATGCCGATCATTAAAAGAGCCATCAGGATCAAAACAATGACCATGGAAACATTCGGCAAGGCGCGGTTGATAATATTGACCACATCAAAATCGCCAGGATAATATCCGGTAATGTGGGGGATCACAACACCTAATGCAAGAATAAGTGCAATCATCACATTGAAATTTTTACCGGTCTTTCCAAACATTTCAGTTTTTTGAAGCACAGCAAAGACAATCGTAAAAATTAGCAAGAACGGCAACAAAACATCAGTTAAACCAAGATCTTCTAAAACGAGCATACCCCGCTCGAATACACCACCAGTAGCCATGGAATCGCCTCTTTTTCTGCCTCTTTCTTCACTTGGCAGCTCTGTTTATCATATTAATGGACCATTCAAAATAGTTCAAGCTTATCCTAGCGTGACGCCTTTATAAAATTTTCGTTGAAATATTGGTCAACAATCAACTACCTGCAACCCACTACCCACGACCTACCACCAACGTCTAATGGTGTCCGCCACCCGATCCACCGCCTGCAGATGCATCCTTCGGACGCTGGTCTGCAGTGATGTATAAAATGAAGACCACTGCAATCACAATGAGAATAACTGCAGAAGTAAATGCACTATCCCATGTCGAGCGGATCCAGTCAAGGATAAAGGTAAGCACTCCTTCCCCGCTGTCCATCTTAATCGCCTGTAAAAAGATCGCAACAACGCCAATAAACATGATGACCATGAAAAACTTTCGCCAGCTCCCCATCAAAGCAACATCTTCGCCTTCTTTGTAAAAAGATCCAATGAGCAAAAGGAAGCAGATGGACACCATCAAAAGCAAAACAACATTTGCAACCGATTCATTGATCGCAGCAACAAGCCGTGTTGATGCAATCACCAAGAATGCTGCAACAAAGGCAACGATAGAGTTCAAGTTCTTTTTGGTATATTTAACACCGCCTAATTCTTCAGTGCCGAAGATCCTTGTTTTTTCTAAGACTGCAAAAACAATCGTGAAAACCAAGAGAAAAGGTAAAATAACGTCATACACTCCCAGGTCAGCAAAGAATTGGATGGTAT
Organism: Candidatus Woesearchaeota archaeon; assembly: GCA_013331695.1. Lineage (GTDB taxonomy): Archaea > Nanobdellota > Nanobdellia > Woesearchaeales > UBA12501 > UBA12501 > UBA12501 sp10192u. Next base: position 8,208 of record DUFX01000040.1, on the reverse strand, counting down.
CTCTGAACGTCGAAGCCATACCTTGGTTGAAAGGAGTTAGATTTATAAAGATTGTGGCTCTCTTAAGGGCCATCAGATGCTTAACAGATGCCCATGATCCTCAACAAAGCAGACTTCAAAAAATTGCACGACGAATTGGAAGAAGCAGACAGCCAGCGCGAACATATTATCAAAGAAGCCCGCGATGTGCTGAAAGGTTCTAAAACAATGATTTACAGCGTCCAGCGCAATGAGCTTAATCACGCAGGAAAATTAAAAGAGGAGCTCAAGAAAGATCTGAAAAAAGTAGTAGAAAAATGCAGGAAGTTTCCAGACTTATATTACTCAGGTTCTATTAAGGTGGCAGAACAGGAATTTGTTGAGGCGCTGTGTTTTTATGAATTTGTAAAGAACAAATCGCTTCCCACCGTAAGTGATCTTGGTGTGACCTCAGAAAACTATCTGCTGGGGCTTTGCGATTTGAGCGGCGAGCTGACGCGCAAGGCCATTAATGCTTCGATTAAAGAAAATTATGATGAAACCCTTGCGATCTGGGAATTCTTGGAAACGTTGTATGGAGAGTTGATGCGCTTTGATTTTAGAAACAGCGAACTTCGGCGCAAGTTTGACGGCATCAAATATGATTTACAGAAGATTGAGAATGTCGTGCTTGAGTTAAAGTTGAAGAATAAGGTTTAATTAAGGTTTTTCTGTTTGTGTTAACTCTTCTAAACGTCGAATGATTGGATATGCGGAAGGAAAGCGTTGCTCCCAATGAAATTCTGCAGAACCAAGGAAGGGACGATGATACCCTTTTTCCCTTGTTTCGACAACATGCGAACGTGGTTCTTGATGAGGATTTCCTGGATCAGTATATCGTTCTGGCATCACTTGAGTACGAATACTCGGATCATACCGTTCAACAATCGCTCTTCTCAATCTCTGGACTGTGGCATAACCGAGGGTATCATGCCGCGGATCTTCGGTGCACCAGTTGAAAGCAATGCGTACACGATCAAGACGCGGAGTAAGGTATAGTGGACCACGTGGCTCTTCTACCAGTTCGTACAATCGACGAACCAAGGTATCAATCATGGAAACATCATCAGAAATTGAGTCATGGTTGTGATCATTGCCAAACCTCTGATGGTGTAGATAAAAATCAGGTTCTTGGTTAACGCCCATAAATCCGGGTTGATATTTGTCAGTAGGAGTAATGATATATACCCGTTCATGTCCTGCTTCAGGACGCGCACCAATCAACGCAAGATGCTCATTCTCTGCACCATTGCCAGAACAATAGATCACCCATGCAACAAGAGGACCATAGCGTTGCACCATCGTAGGAATGGGATCTCCTGCATAATTTGTTGTGGGTTCTTCCTGATTCATTTCTGCAAGAACATGTTTTGCAAGATCAAGCCTTCGTCTGCTCTCAGCTTCTTTCTCAGCTAAACGCTTGAATACTCTCTCATCTGAACGACGTCCCATAAAAAAGCAATCAAGAACTATGCTATTAAAAAAGTTGATGGTGATCAAGACCATAGCACAAAGAGAGGGAACGAATCCCATAAGCTTTATATATATTTATTCAAACCACGATGCACATGGCTAAAAAGACTGAGACAGCAAAAGACACGTCAAAAAGTGCAACGCATGCAACGCATGCGACTTCTCCGCTAGCCACTTCTCTCAGAACCCACACCTGTGGCGAACTCACTGGCAAGGACGACAAAGCAATCGTAACAGTCTGTGGCTGGGTCAATACACGAAGAGACCATGGCGGTGTTATTTTTGTTGATCTGAGAGATCGTTATGGCATCACCCAAGTTGTTTTCAACCCCGGAACGCCTGGCTTTGATCAAGCTGAACATCTGCGAAGAGAAGACTGCCTCCAATTAACAGGAAAAGTACGCCCCCGGCCCAAAGGTATGGCAAACTCCAACCTGAAAACAGGAGAGATCGAAGTGGTTTCAGAAAAATTAGTCATGCTCAATAAATCAGATGTGCCTCCGCTTGAAGTTGATGATAACGTCGTTGCAAATGAAGATATCCGTTTACAATATAGGTATCTGGATTTACGAAGACCCCTCATGCAGAAGCGTCTTCAGATAAGACACACTGCAGCACAGACAGCACGCGCGTTTATGTCCAGCCAAGGATTTTTAGAAATTGAAACTCCCATCTTAGTTAAATCAACACCGGAAGGAGCACGCGATTATATTGTTCCTTCACGCGTCAACCCGGGAAAATGCTACGCACTTCCGCAGTCTCCCCAGCTCTACAAACAAATTTTGATGGTGAGCGGATGCGACCGGTATTTCCAACTTGCGCGCTGTTTGAGAGACGAAGATTTGAGGGTGGATCGACAACCCGAACATACCCAGATTGATATAGAAATGAGTTATGTACAAATACAGGATATTCATCGTGTGGTTGAAGGCCTGCTGAAGTCTATTTGGAAAGCAACACTCAATAGCGAACTGAAGACGCCTTTCCCAACGATCAAACATGAAGAAGCCATGCTCAAGTATGGAACCGATAAACCTGATATCCGCTATGAGCTGTTCCTGCATGATGTAACGGACCTTGCCAAAGAATCAGATTTCCAAGTCTTCAAAACCGTTGTGCAGAGCGGAGGCATTGTGAAATGCTTAGCAGGACCCAAGCAATTGTCAAGAAATGATATTGACAAGTATATTGCATTCTCGCAACAGCTGGGAGCAAAAGGCCTTGCCTGGATGCGCGTCACCAACGGAAAGCTCGAAAGCAATATTGCAAAGTTCTTTTCCGAAGAGCTTCAGAAAAAACTCGTCAAACAAACCCAGGCAAAAGAAGGAGAAGTCCTGATGTTTATTGCAGATAAGATCAAGCTTACGAATCAAGTGCTCGACAAGATCAGGCAGGATATTGCTCAGCAACACAAGCTGTTTGATCCCAAAACCTTTGTTTTTACCTGGATCACCGACTTTCCGTTGTTTGAATGGAATGAAGAAGAGGAAAAATGGGATCCTGCACATCATCCGTTCTGTATGCCCAACGAAAGTGAGATTAAATATCTTGAAACCGACCCCGGTAAAGTGTATTGCACCCAGTATGACCTTGTTTTGAATGGTACTGAACTCGGAAGCGGTTCTATCAGAATTAACAGGCCGGATATTCAAGAGCGAGTGATGAAAGTCATTGGCTTGACGCAGAAAGACCTGGAAAGAAAATTCAAATTTTTATTGGAAGCGTTCAAATACGGAGCTCCGCCTCACGGCGGAATGGGATTAGGCTTTGACAGGATTGTTGCATTGATTTGTGGAACAACCGATATTCGTGAAGTGATTGCGTTCCCCAAAAACAAGGCCGCAGAATGCCCCATGGATGAGAGTCCTTCTGACATTGAAGCAAAACAACTGAAAGAACTGCATATTAAGCTCGATGTGGTGAAGAAATAGAGATTTCTGTTGAAAAGAAAAAAGGGAAAGAAAAAAACGACAGGCGCCAAGGAGTGGATGTACAACACCTACCTGAGCTTTACCCTTTCATGAACTCGTTCCTGCGACCTCTCAAGCACCCTTTTTGAGCGTAAGTGCTGCTTCATTCCTGACCTGACACGGTTCCCCTCAAAAACGATCCTGAAAGACAGGAAGTCAGCATCCATAAAAGGACTCAGATATGCAGGATACACCGCTTCCTTGATTCGCTCCGACTGAAGCCCATAGTCGGTCACAGCGGAGGGCTGGCCCGCCAGCATAGCCTGTCAGGAAGCAAGGAGCCGGGTCTTTATATATACTTTTTGGTAGAAAGACGGAAAAACGGGAAACAAACGAAAAAAAGAAGAAAATTTTTAAAGCATAAGGGGTAAAAGAGGATAGTCTGCCTTTGCAGACAACATTAAAAAAAGAGGTGTGAGGAATGGGAAAAATGGACTGTGGCGATTGTGGAAAAGCAGCACCTTGGGTGCTTTTAGTTGTAGGTTTGCTATTTTTAGGAGTAGATTTAGGCTGGGGATGGACTGGATTCTGGCAAGGAGTCAACTGGTGGTCAGTTGTATTCGTACTCTTGGGCCTGAAAGGAGTTCTTAAAGCTTGGAAATAAAGGGAAGTAAGCCCTTTTTCTTTTCTTTTATGTGTGGTGTAGTGACTAAAATCAGAAGGTGAAACCATGGGTCTTCAGGAAAAGAATAATGTCTTACGATTGTGCACATTGATTTTTGTGCTGGTTGCATTGGTGCATCTTCTTCGTTTAATCTTGGGATGGGATATGATTCTCGGCAACTGGGAATCTCCGCAATGGGTAAGTATCATCGCACTGATCGTTGCAAGCGGACTTGCATGGTGGACGTGGACTACTTCGCACGGGAAGAACTAAAGAGAACGTTGCGCATTTCAAAATTCTCTAAAGAAGCCAACCCAGCCAAATAATGCCTAACCCCACAAAGCATCCTGCTGTTAAAAAAGGCATAGCAGGATAGAATTTTTCTTTCTCGGCTTTGATTAACAGGATAGTAAGAGCAATAGCAACCGTGATAGTGGTAATTCCTGTTAATCCCAAAGCCAGCGGTTTTGCAAAGCCAACTTCGGTAATCAGGTATTCCATGACCGTGGATGAAAACAAAAGCGGAAAGGCAATATCCCCACCACCAAGAATTGCACTTTTGCCAGACGTTGAAAGGGTAATAGTTTTTGATCCTTTTGCTTTCAGCTCTTTTTTTGGTGTAACAGTCTGCGCCTTGAATGAAACCGTTGCTTTTCCTGCGCGATCTTCTGCATAAGGAATAAAGAGTCCAGCAAAGAGCTGAGATTCAGTCTGAAACTGCGCAAGCTTCACCATGTGCTTGGATTTCCAGACTGCAATCATGTCATAGATAGAGATAATGATAAGGAGAATAAACATCGCAGTAAGATTTAAGAGAGGCAGAAAGAGGACTGCTAACCCAGTATAAACAAAGACCTCGGTCAAATTATGCACCAGCGGATTCGGTTTGTAGATTTTCCAAACCGCAAGCAGAAACGCAAGGATGCCGGCGATCCAGTAGTTGGTATACACGCCAAAGGCAACTGCAAGCGTGAGAAAGACTGCAAAAAAGAACCAGTATCTCCACAAATTTCCAAAGTGAAATTTGATGAGGATAAACAACAAGATGGTTCCAATCAACACACCGAGTGCGATATAAATAAAGGAATAAGATTTATTCTCAGGCTCATAAGATTCTCCTGCAAATGTAGGAGGATGTGCAATTACTTGCAGTCCAGTCTCTTCATCAACCGAGACTTGAATGTGTTTGTTCACGGTAACGAGGCCGATAAGCTGGGTGATGAGAAAAAGAGCAATGAGGAATAGAGTGATCTTCAGGGAATGCTTCATGGGGCTTTTTTGCAACTAAAACTATATAAAGATTTAGATTTTCTAAAGATTGAGATTTTTGAAATGGAGAGTTTTGAACTGAGGAACGACAGGAAATAACATGAAATATGCACACACCATTCAAATCACCGTCTTTGCAACTCCTGAAGAACAAGGAGAAGTAGAGAAAACCTTGATTGCCTTGCTGGACTTTGATCCGCAAGAGGAAAAACTAGCAATTCAACACGAATCAGCGCTGGGTGTGGAAAAAGAGAAGATTATGATTCTCCGTATGGTCTTCAACAAGGAACGCCATACAAGCGGGTTTCTCAACCATCTCCTTGAAAAATTGGGACCTGATCAAAAAGAACTGCTGTGTGAACAGGCAGAATCTCGATTGGATGAAGAACTGCACTTTTTTATCAGACTCCATAAATCTAAGCTGTTGGAAGGAGAGTATCTTATCACAGACAGCGGGAATTGCTACCACATTAATATAACGCTGGCAGTTTATCCCCACAAACGCGCAGTTGCGCTGGCTCTTCTCCATAAGCTTTTTAAATGAAAAAAGATTTCTGAGACTGAGAACAAAGCAGAACAGAAACGACAGCAAAAAAAGAGGGAGAGAGGAACATGGAAGCGATCTTAAAACATTTCCGCGCAGCGCCGTTATCCAGCGGAATGATGGCGTTTAGCATCTTGGGTTTATTGATTACTGCAGTGTACTTCAAACGCCTCAATCCTTCGTGGGCATTTACGTTTTTCCTGATCTTTGTCCTGATTTTTATTGCCTGCGTGATTTCGATGCGCCGAGCTCCGGTTGAAGCATTGATCGAAGCAGATCATCACATTAAACATTCACACAAGAAAATTGTCAGCAAGATGAGGTGAAGGTATGAAATCGCGATGGTTTGTTTTTACAACAGTTCTGTTTGCAGTGATGCTTCTTATGGTAAGTTGTGGCAGTGAAGAAGAACAAGAAACTGAAGACCAACAAGCACAACCTGCAGGCATGACCACACCTCCGATCCCCGCACAGCAAGCACCGGCCCAAACAGCACCATCGGTACCACTCCCAACTCCCCCACCCCCCTCTGCACTAGTTCCTGTACCACCAACGACATCCAATCCACAACCCGCTTTACCGCCTCCTATTGTTCAAGAACCCGTTGCACAACCTGCATCTTTGCAAGATCTGAGCGGCTATCAAGATCCCCAAGTTGCACGCCTCGTTGCACGGCAAGACAAGGCAAAGAGCTACCATTTCTACTATTCAACATCTGAGAATTGGAATGTGATACGAGATCAGTTTTTTATGAAAGGCGACAAAATAAAAATTGAGTTGTATGAAATTAATCGATGGAATAATGACTACTTTGACACGGTCTATCTTGAACCAACGACAAAAACAGCAGCAGCATTCTGTGAGAATAACAACAAAGACCGATGCAGAGACAACGATCGGAAGTTTGATGTAAGTTACGAAGATTTTGTCATCAAAACACCGCTGGAATGGCTCGCAAGCATCCCTCGCGATGCTCGGGTAACAGGATCAGAAAGTTTTGATGAACGGATGAGCTCTGTTGTTGAGTACACCCGCGATGATGGTGCAACCGTACGCATCTGGATTGACCGATTCAGCGGAGTTCCGGTGCGTGTGCTGATCTTTATGGGTGAAGTTGAAAATATCCTTGAACAGTATAACTTCAAGAACCTAGTGATTAATACGCTTACGAACCAGGATGTCCAGCACCAGTATGATACGTTTCAAGCACCGTAGGAAGATAGGGAAACGTAGGGTAAATAACTAGCACTATCTTTATTAAGGGGATTTCGTAAAAAGAGTGTATGAACCAAAGAGGAACAGGAAATCGGTATGTTGTCTTTGTCGTGGTGATTACGCTTATTCTTTGGGGTGCTGTCTTTCTTACGCTGTCGCGCAATCAAGACAACCTTGCAGGCCAGGGATTTGGACAGTTTCAAATCAATGTAACTCAAGTGCTTCGCGCCATGGGAGAAATGGGCACTGAAAATAATTTCTGTCGCGCCGCAGAACCGCGATGCAATGCAGGACTTGTCTGTATCAACAATAAATGCGGAAGAATTAGTGCGATGTATCCGTTTTTTATGGCGAATGTAAGTCTTGCAATTGCAGATCTCAACCCAAAAATCGAGAAACAACCTGTGGTGAAAGATCTTTTTACTCAGCCTGCAAGCCCGGGAATGTTAGGCAGTGTATGCAGAGAAACTGAACCGTTTTGCAATCAGGGATTAGTCTGTAAAAATAGAAAATGCACACAACAATTACTGCTTCCTCAAACAGGTGATGAACTGGTAAAAAATCCAGATGTACGTGTAGAAACTCCAGAACAACGTCAAGCACGAGAACAAGAAGAAGCAGAAGCACACTTCTTTGAACAGCAACGAGAAGCAGACAGAACACAAAGAAGAAACGCCTGCCAAGAAGAGTATCAGCAATTTGTACAGAATGGAAGAACGGATACAAAGTGCAGTGCGTGCTTTGAATTTAATATTACAGATCCAGACTGTTGTTGTAGCGACCCTGCACAAGTGGTGGGAGTCACACCTGAACAACTCCGCACTGCATGCGAAGCACTTCCAAGAAGAATGGTGTGCCCTGTTCTTGTTGAAATTGAGCGCCCGCCTTTCAGGTTTGATAATCCTAACAGAGAAATCTGTGAAGCACCCAATCCTAACGATGTTATTCCCGAAGGCGCTTACTTTTATGACATTGAAGGAGGAAGACATATTGATGTCTGCCAAGATGAAACCCATGTTCGCCATATTGCCTGTTTTGAAGAAGAGATTACCGAACAAATAACACCCTGTCCGCCTGAAACAACATGCGAAGCTGGACGATGCGGAGGAAATGAG
>DUFX01000037.1 GCA_013331695.1 Candidatus Woesearchaeota archaeon | reverse complement strand
GAAATGCTTTATAAATCACCACCTTTCACCCTGCTTCAGAATAAAACATGCGGGTGTAGCTCAGTTGGTTAGAGCGCCACGCTCATAACAATACAGGTGAGCGATGAGGCGTATGCCGATGATCAGCTTTACTTGCTGAGTCACGTGGAGGTCACGATTTCAAATATCGTCACCCGCATTTTTTATTTTTCTTCATTTTCTTCTCCTCTGCGATCGTATGTTTTGTGATCTTATGTTTTGGATCCCAACAAACTTTATATACAAAAACGAGCTTTCTGCAACAGGAAGGTGGTAGAATCATGAAGGGATGTAAGAACATATTGATTTTTTGGGTACTGCTTCTTGCTCTGCTCTTCCTGAATGCTCTCGTGGTGCAAGGATTTACCATTGTAAAACCGTATGAGGACCATTGTTTTGCAGACGGATCGTTCAAGTTCAATATTAAAAACGATAAACCTGATCCGTTGTACACCCAAGATATCACCCTCCAGTTAGTCAATCGAAAAACACGCAACATCACGATTCCTCATGGGATCTGGACAAAGAGCGTTATTTTTTTCAATGAATCAGATCCGGAAGCAGGACTTGACGAGCAAAGAAGCACGTTTATTTCTGATCCTGCACAGATTCAAGAACCAGGAGATTATCATGCCTTTCTTTTGTATGGAGGATGCAGACAAGAACCCTGCAGAGTAAACTTTGATTTAGAAAACTGCCCTGGTGTGATTGAGGAATGTGCGCAAGATCCGATTCGTATCCTTGCGTGCGCAAGCAACCCCCGAAGCCAGCTCGCGCGCATCCGTTTTACCGGCGTCAATAATCCTTTCCTGTTCAAAAATGAACGCGTGGGAAAGACCGTGAAATATTATATTAACAGTAGTCAGCGTATGGGCTGGGAAAATGGTTCTCTTCCTGGAGAAAGCTTTGAACAGATTGATAAAAATACCTACGAAGTCTCGTTCCCGTTATTGAAAGACGAAACGGTGTATGACGCTGCAATCGTTCACCGAAATTGCGATTCGTACTACAAACGCTCACAACGTGTTTCCTGCCTCTTCAATGAACTACCTGCATATTATCCTGATTATCCTGCGCAGGACACCGAGGACACAGCACTCGCACAGCAGATGCAAAATGATGAAGAAGATGAACTGGTCCAAGCAGGAATTGTGGCATCACCGGAATTGCAAGAACAAGAAACAACCTTGCTTCCTGATACCGGAGAAGGAACGCTCGATGTTATCCAGGAAAATCTCAAACAGCAGACATGGGAATCGACTCCAGCACCAGCTGTTGAAACGATTGAAGCAGATGTTGGATTGCCAGGAGTAACAGGAAATCTTGTTCAAGATGTAGAGATTGAACGAGGAGCTGGGCAAGAGCTTTCAGAGGAAGGAGAAGGTATGGCAACGTATCTTAAAGGTATTATCGGAGTTGTCGTTGTTGGCGTTCTCATCGGCGCCTATTTCTTATTCTTCAGAAAAAAAGAAGAACCGCCCCAAGTGGAAGTGTTTGATAAGAGTTTTGGGTTTGGGAAGTAAGAAGGATAAGAGAAGCTGGGTCTGTTTTGCGATGCAAAATCCATTTTAGGATACAAAACTCAACAGAATCTTCTGCACGAGATACAATAACACAATCAGATTAACCGTTCCGTTGGAAATGTCAAACGCCAACAGCATAATGATAATTCCGCATATCACATCAAGCATGCTTGCAATGTCGTAGCTCGTAATGGCAAATAGTCCGCCTTTTAAAATCAAATACCCTGCACAATACATAATCACTTTAGTGGGTAGAATAGGGGAGGCAAGTATTGCAAAAACTGCTACGAGATCTACAATTGCTAACAGCTTAGCCAGTGACATAGACACTCAGACTCAAAACAAGGATCGCTCCCATCAGTACAGCGAGGTACACGAAGAGGATAAACGGATTGCGCTGCATCGATGCATTCAAACGATGCGCATACCCGATTAAACACGTCACCACAAAGTACAAAAAGATCGGAATAAAGATCACTTCGAGCAAGGTTGGCACCTTGATGTCAAAGACATATTTCATACCTAACGCCATGATCATAAAGGCCAGCATTTTGGTTCTGAAAATACTCTGCGTTCCTGCGAGAATTTCATCTGCCTTATTCAAACGCAGAAGGTCCAGAATAATTAAGTGCTGTTCCTTAATCCGCAATCCGCCTTTATAGATCGAACGTGACATAGATTATTCCACCTGTGAGTATCCCATCCCCCGTTTCCAAACTCAAAATGCTCCACATATTTAAACGTTTGGATTGAAGAGAGATGAGAAAAAAAGGGTTGAATCGTTATTGTTGACCGCGAAAGCGTTGGTAATAGGTATCTTCTACTTGTCTCAACCAGTTCCTCACAAGCGTGATAATCACCTCATCGGGGAGACCAAAACTTTGGCTTTGGACTTGATACCCAACAAGCTGACCTTGTTCATTGATCTGTGGCCGGATGGCAAGCGCGAAAGCAGGCGGTTGAGAAGGAGGAGAATCTTCATTTACCAAACTTCCACCCAAAAAGTCGCCACACTTCTTTAATGAGACCTTGAGATTTCTCTATCACTGAAGAAGGTGAAAGAGGTAAATCTCTCGGTTGATCGATTTTTTCAGAGTGTTGCATATTGACGACTGGTTTCATAATCCGAGAGAAGGGTTTATGTTATTTAAAGATTCCGATAAAAAGGTTGATAACCCTGGTGGCACCTACCTCAATTATAAGCGTTCCTCAAAGTCCTTACGAAGATCACGCATTTCTTTTTCACGGGCTTTCCAATCAACGTCACTGAGAACACCATGCAAATGTGATTTCTCATCCAGCGCCTGATTCACTAGTGCATCAGCCTGCTTCTGAAAGGGATTGCTTCGTGGCACAGAACGATACACCACCTTAGAAAACTGCTTCTCTACTTTCTTAACTTCTGCAAACAAGGGAGCAAGATGTTTGGCTTTGACTTTGTAATGCCCCGACATCTGCCGGACAACCAATTCAGAATCCATATAGACAAAAACCTCTTCAGCATGATACTTGGCAGCCAACTGCAGGCCTTTCAGCAGGGATTTGTACTCCGCAACATTATTCGTAGTTTTGCCTAAATATTCTCCGCAGGTTTCAATCTCGTGCTGGTCTTCATCTCTGAGAACAACGCCCAGTGCAGCAGGACCAGGATTTCCGCGAGAACCCCCATCTGCATTGATAAAAATTTTCTTGTGGACCATTACAGGTATTACACTTTCTTTTCGAGATTCTCTTTCTTGGCCTGAACGTCTTTTGCCATCTTTTCGAGATCAACACCCAAATCTTTGAGCGCCTTGACATGCATGTGCATGAGCTGTTCGACAATCGAAAGAATCTTCTGCATTTCTTCTCGTTCTTTTGCTAAGGTGCTTAATGCCCCTTTATGAAAACCCACTTGTTCATCTTTGCTTACATCAGCCATAGGAAAAGCCTCCACAAAGCCATATCATAATGTGATAACTCGCTGTTGCAATCTGCGTTTATTAAGTTTGTTGTTTTGTTGCTTCTTTTTGCTTATTTTGTTTACGGTTTCTTTTAACCCCGGCTCACATTCGGGAAGTAAGAGATGCGCGAAAGTCTTCCTAAATATCCTTGACGCACCATCTCCATACTGGAATCGTATTCACCATTTCGTGCAGTAGGGCCAGAAAATAGACCGTATCGCGGTGCGCCGGCAAATTCTTCTCCACGAGTAGGAAGACTATACATTGATCCAGGAAGAGAAGAAACAGGAGAAGGAGCAAGATAATTGGGATTGGCAATGCGACTACTAGCAAGATTCAGTTGAAACTGAATCTGTTCCATCGGTCCGGGTCCAAGATTACAGCATCCCATTGTTGCACCGTTTCATTGCACCTTTTAGTCGCGTTGAGCAGAGCTCAGTGCCCCATTCGTTAATGCAGTAAAAATTGCAAGCGGATCATAGTCCAGCAAAATAAGACTCCTGACAAAGTTAAATCCCACATCATGCACGCCATTCTGTGCGGGCTGTGGTTGAATGTTAATGCAGGATCGAAGACCGGCAATGTTTTTGTTGTACAAAGTGTTAATCCAAGCTAATTCAAACGCGAATGCTTTTGCTTCTTCATCTACTTTGGAAGATAAACGTGCACTCATAATATGGCCGATTTCGTGGCCTACAGTAATCATCACTTTATCCAAATGATCTTCTTTCACAAAAATCAGCGAAGCTTCGCGCCCTTCGTGGTTGATGGAAAATCCTTGAATGCCCTCACTCCATTTGCCTCCAAACAGTTTAAAGCGCTGCTTGAATGCTTTGCGAGGAAGCACTTCGATAACAACATTGGCATCATCGAGTTTCTTGCCGGTTGTTGCTGTGAAAGCTTCTGCTATATAGGATCTGATTTCTTCGCTTTTTCCAACCAAAACCGTAACAGGGCGCTGGGGTTTCAAGAATGCATCAGGCGAATGATAGACGGCTTGAGGTGCAGAGAG
>DUFX01000003.1 GCA_013331695.1 Candidatus Woesearchaeota archaeon | reverse complement strand
GCCGCCGTCAACGGCGAGGCCGGTGGGAAAATCGCCAGAAGAATTGAAATCATGATTAGCGTAAAAGAAACTAAACAGTAGAACTATTACTATACTTGCAATTATCACTCTTTTATTCATCAAAATTAATCTAAGAGCTTATCCTTAATAAAGATAATGGAAAAATGTCTTTTTCCTGCACCATCGCGTTTTTTACAGCCGCAAACGATAGCCTTCTTCTTTTGCTGCTTGTTTGAGGCAGGCAAACTCATCAGCAAGCACCTTGGCAAAGGGAAGGAGCGTCCTCTGTACTGGGCAGAATTTTATGCTTACACGCGGATCTCCGCGAGCAGAAACAACAATGTGTACATACGCTTTCGTCTTGGGTATGAGGGTTCTTGTTGCTTCATCAAACACATATTCATCACGCCAGGTATCTGCACGAACAATACACCATCCCTTATGCTCATAATAACGCTCATGGAGATGGCCAAAAACATAGATGTTTCCCTTGGCAAGTTTTCTTTTTTTTTGATGTTTGAATACTAAAACAAAGTCTTTTACATCACAATCAACCTGTTTTTTAACGCGCATGAACACTTCACGAACGAGCTCTTTGGGAAAAGCAGTTTTTTTGTTGATAAGCCTCCGTAAAAAATAGCCAATCATGCGCTGAGTAAAATAGATAAGTGTTCTTCGCTTAATACTTTTATTTAATAACTTATGCTGGGACAAGAGTACATTGATCGGCTTAATCCTTTCAAGAAAAGGATGATATTTTGTTTTCAGGCTGATAAAACTCGAGAGGACCCCTTGTGATGCTTCAGGGAGATTAAGAAAAGTGTTTTTAGGGGTGGTGGTAAACACATTCTCTGGATCAATGCAATTCAAAGGATCATACTGGTGCCCGTGCTCAACATGAACTTTGTTCTGCTCGTAAAGCAGTGTGAAAAACACATTATGCCTCCCTTTGAGAAACTGATAGATGCGCTTTTGCACAGCCGGAAAAAAAAGATCATGGTCATGATTGCCTATGATAAAATAAAGATTATGCAGGGGGTCCTGAACAAACTGGTGGAGCGCCCGGAAGACAGGCTGGTGTGCAGTATAAATACTTTCCAGCTTGTTCAAAGAGATCTGCTCAGTAATCTTCGTTGGATGCAGTTGTTTTCCCTGATAACTAAAAGGGCATTTTAGAAAGTCAAACGTGTCGCCATTGAGAATAAGATCCACCACCCCTTTCTTTTTTGCTAAGGAAAGGATCAACGTCGATAACGTAGAGTCACTAATAAAATCGTCAGTAATAGTTCCTGCACCCATTTCAATATCGCCAATGACAAAGATCTCTTTCTTGGGCTTTTGGCTTCGTTTTTTGCTTGAGTTCTTGTTTTGGTAGTTTCGTTTTCCCAGCATAAGCAGATAATCGGGAAAGGAGATAATTAAAGGTTTCTCTTTGTCAACCTTAGGTTATACAATTAAACTAAACAACTAAACTAAAAAATGCAGGGGAAGGGATTACCACGTCAGAACCTAGGTTCCGACACCTCCTCCTTGGGATTTTCTCGCTCTGCTCGAAAATCAAAACGACTCATTAAAAATCAAAAAAATGCAGGGGAAGGGATTTGNNCTTAAGTCCTGCGCATTTGGCCAGGCTTTGCTCTAAGGAACTCAATATCAACGATATCGAGTTTACCCCTGCATGCCTGACTGTTTTGAGACGGGTTTGATAATGTTTAAAAAGGTTTCCCTCTTACCTATCAAAATTAATTTGAGTTACACCCAACGTAGGATGGTGGAGATCTAATTTCTCGTCAACGACAAGAGCATGCTGCTCAAATTGTGGAAAGTCGTATTCTGTCAATACCCTTTGGAGATGTTCGCGTGTGTAAGATGTGTAAATTCCTTGCCTGATTCCTGCTTCTAACCGTTCTTGAATTCTTCTTGCGAACTCTTCTGACCTGTTGCCCGTGGTTTGCACCGCCATCATGGTATCAATAAACCCTTGGTAGTTTCGAGGAATCCCGTTGCTTCGTACAAAACGGTCATAAGCAGCATGGGCCATATCTTGATAGTGTTTTACTGTTTTGTTTTTTCCTTCAAACTCGGCATCTGCACCTTTTGCCCTGTACATCAACCACATTCTAAATCCGTTGGGAAGTTGTCCATTGAGCCGGTGAAGAAGCGCTGTAAATCTTGCAGTAGCAAGACGTTCAAATCCTAATGTTTGATCAATTTCTCCGTTTTCAATGCTTGCAAGAACTTGTTCTGCTTTTTCTTCAACCTTTGCTTGGTCAGGAAGCAGACCAAAATTTGTTCTGCAAAGACGTCCCACTCCATCTCTGAAAAAATAATCAGTAGTTTCATGTGGTGGCAGAATTCGACACGCAACTTCATGTACACTAGCATACATGACTGCGGCTTCTTGGTTTGTTTTTGATTTGCCATATTGTCGCACAAGATACACTCCCATCGTTTCTAAAAATACCCGTTCGAGTGTCCGGTAGTCTTCAAATAAGGTTCTCAGATTTTTTATCGTAATGGAAGGTCTATCACCTGTTTTTACGGTGTACACACCTCTGCGTAAATGGGGATCGATAACCGTCTTATCTCTTGGGCTGTCATGCCGGTATGGCGGAACTTCTTTCACACTGACCACACGAACAGGCTGGAATTTTCTATCAATCGTATTTCCAAAGAACTGCCCCAGGATCATTTCTACTTCGGGCTTTACGGTGAGATGTCCGCGCGGCGTGTACTTCACTTCTGGTTCATCTTCTTTATCTTCGGGTTGCCGTGGTTTTGCAAAGTATGCTGCGACAGAACGTCGAAGAATAACATAGACCAGATACGAAAAATGGAATCCGTGATCCTGATCAAAGCTTTTGGCGATGGTTTCAAATTCAGGATTTACTGTAGTGAGGGCATCAAATACACCCCAGGCTCTTGGCGCCAGAACTTCTCCACGAAGCCACTTATTAATCGCACTGGTCGAAACTTTTTCTGCCTCAGTTTGTCCTTTTTCTTGGAGGAGACTGTGGAGGTACTGTTCCATATCTCTATACACAGGCCTTGGGAAATCATCATAATTCCCGGCGTCCATAAAGATACGATTTTCGAGGTCAGGGGCATGAATAACTTCCTGTTCTTGCAAACCTTGGAGCAGAAAGGCCCTGAGTCTTGGAACCATTCGTTCTGGATCTTCGGGATGTGCAAGGTGAATTTCAGTACGCGCCTTTCTGTATCGTTCACTGTGAAGCAGAAACGAATCGTCAAAATCAGCTTGCGTAAACTCTTTCTCCCATAACACCATCTCTCCGGCATGCAGGGTGCCTGCATCTCGTTCAAAGAACCGGTCTTCACCAAGCTGGACAAGCACTTTGCTAGAGCCGTGAAGGAGCGTTGTTCCTGCTACCGTCTTAATAACATAGGTTTTTGCTGCGTCTCTTTTGGTTTTACTGGGTTTTGCCATGAACTGCTGGATAAGAAGGGGCTATTTAAGCCTTATCCTCACAGAGCTTTTCTAAGAAGATTTTTACTTCGGATGCAGATCGGGTATCTCTTCCCACATACCGCTTGGTATACGATATTCGCCTTTTTCTGCACTCAAGCGGTGGTACCACGAGATCATGGCTGCACGGAGTTTGATGGCAAGATCTTTCGTGTCTCCTACAATCGTTCCCGGCACTTCCGGCCTTTCGAGTTTGATAATAAACTTATCAATAAACGCCCGAATCACAGCAAATTTCGGTTTGGTTTCCCAACGCATTTTCTTGTGGGACATGTGGTAGGAAATAAAGACAATCGCAACGTCTCCTTCGTTGAGATGGTAGTTCTGTCCATCAATAACTTTGTCCACATCAGTCATATGGTCAACGTCGAGTTCAAGAAAAATCACGGAAAAATCCAGGCTGGTAACTTTGCGGTGGAGTTTAAAGCTGATCACATGATGTTTTCCCTTACTGCTGATTTTATGTTTGCTGCTGATGCGCTCTTTAATATACCCTTTTTGCGTACACCATTTGTCAATCAAAGAAATCAGTTCGTCAAAACTAAAGACTCCACTGTATCTGACGGTGAGTCTATCCACAATCAGATCTTTCTCCATGTCCTGGAGCAGTTCCCATTTGGAGAAGCGGTCTTCGCGCTCCAGGGGAACATCCGTGTCGTCTTTTGTGATAACCATAGCCATACACCTTGTATGTCTTTAATGCACCTTGTAGGGTGTGACATTCAGATACGTGCTTAAGTGATGATATAAATCAGCGACGTGGTCAATAACCATGCCCTGATATTTTCTGGTGATATACCAATAGACAAAGCGTTCAAACATATCGCGGAGGAAATAGTGCATGGGTTTTTTAATCCACCAATGTTCGTAATCAGGAATCAGATATCCCGTGAGTTTCACTTCACATTTTCCTTCATCCATCATCACTTTCTTGCCATTGCGTTCAACTTCTACTTTATGGATGTCGATGAGGTGGAATTCTATTTTGATAATAATTTTATAATAATCCGTTACCTTTTTCCACGGTTTGAATTCCGTGACAATCTCTTTTCCCTTGTCCGTATTGTACTCTTCATTGCGGTATTCAAACTTATCATAAAACTTATCCCTCAGCCAAAAATCCATGATGCGGAAGAGTTCTTTGTAATTAAACAGCCCTTCATAGGACAATTTTTGAACAACAAGTTTTTGATATTCTCCCATGCGTTACCTTCTTTCTGCGTTGCTTTTTCCTGGGTTCTGCATTCCGCTACTACCACATATCATCGTATACATCGCTGTGGGACTCCATCTGCAGGAACAGCTTGATTCTCTGTTGCAGTTTGTGCGCCACATACCACAGACGGTCCCCCCAGATGGTGTCAATATCCCTTCGATAAATAAAATCAACCAGAAAGTTTCTCCATTTTTCTTTCACAAAGCTTCCTTCAAATTGGTTTTCATAATCCAGATCGATAATTCCTTTAATTTCAATCATCAATCTGCCTTTGAAGACCTTTTTCTTTTTTCCCTCTTTTACAATTTCTACTTCCCGAATATCCCACATGTGGAAGTGGATGTGGAAGCGCTCTTGGAAAACTTCTGTAACCGAACGATACGCACGCCAGTCAATCTCAATTTCTGCGCCAATATCTTTTTCTTTGTGCTTGTAACGGCCTTCGTCAAAATCAAACTCGCGCTCTTCAAACCAGGCGCGCATCATCTTATAGAGCGCACCAAAGTCAAAAACACCTTTATACTTGATGGCAATACGTTCAGGTACCACATCGATCTGAAAGACCATGATAGAAAAAAGGGTCCTCTGAATTTATAAAGATTCTGATGAGAATGACCCCCTGGAAAAAGTCCGTTATGCCTCGTTACAGCTCCAGCACCGCCTTCGCCAGCTTATCCGGATCATGGCGGAGCAGATTCTCTTTGGTCATCAATTTTGCAAGAACAACCTTGACATGATACTGCTCTTCAAACCCGTGCAAGGATTCTTTGTCAAATTTCACACGCTGTGCTCCTTCTTTTTTATATTTTTCATACAGCTGCTCAGGAGCCTTCTCGTCATTGAGCACCACAAAATCCAAAACTCCAACTCCCAGATACTGCACCATGCGCTCGACATGATCTGAAGCAGTATAATAATCAGTTTCTCCTGGCTGTGTCATGACATTGCAGACATAGGAAACTTTTGCCTGCTTTCCGTTCTTGTTTTTTGCTTCTTTGATTGCCTCAACAACGCCTTTCACAAGAATGTTCGGAAGAATACTAGTATACAAACTTCCCGGGCCGAGCACAATGAGATCTGCGTGTAGGATTGCGTCCCTTGCTTTTTTGGTAAGAGAAACCGGAGGATCTAAAAAGAGTTTTTTAATCTCTGACTTGTATTTTGTTTTGTGTTCTTCCACATTCGGCTCTTCACGGATCGTTTTTCCATTTTCCAGCACCGCACAGAGGCTTGTTTTTCCAACTGAAACCGGAAGCACTTTTCCGCGGATCGAAAGAATCTTTTCAATTTCTTCCAGTCCTTTTTCAAAATCACCNNCCTTTTTGGAATCGGTATTGAAGAAGCTTTGCCATCAAGGGTCCTGAGTCTGATAAGGCAACCAAACAGTTGCGGAAATCTCCTGGCGGAAGCATACCAAATTCATTGCGGAGGATCCTGCTGCTTCGTCCTTCGTCAGCGATGGTGATAATAGCCGTAATATTGTTCGTGTACTGTTTCAGTCCGGTGAGGATGCTGTTCAGTCCTGTTCCTCCCCCAATCACGACTACATTTTTTCCTTGATTAAGTTCGGAGCTTTTATACAGCAGATGGGCGATCTTTCCTTTTTTCTCAGGCATGAGGGCGTCAATTAATCTTCCAACTACATGTTTGGTTCCCAGATACAAGCATCCCAGGCCGATGAGGAGCAATGCAACTTTTACCAGCAGTTTCTGTCCGCCACCCATATTTCCAAGACTGAATATAAGGGCGAGTTTGCTTTCAAGAAAATCAAAGACGTTCGCTACCGCTTTGCCAAAGGTACTCATAAAAAAGAGGATGAGCGAAACAAGACCGATGATCATCACCAGGAGCCAGCGTTTGAGTCTGATGCCTGGCAAAAAGAGTTTGGATAACGATGTTAAGATTTTGTTCATCATGTTGGCTCAGAAATGAGTAGAATATAAAAAAGTTTGTTCGCACAACCCATTTACGCAGCGGTGCTGGCTGCTTTTTTTTCGGGTGCCGTTGCTGTTACGGGCGTGGGCGATTTGTTTTCGACAATCTCAATCCAGCAGCTACAAGGCAGTTTGTTCTTTGCTCGGTCCATAGCTTTTTTAACGGTGTCAAGGTGTTGTTTTTCAGTCTTAACCTCTAAAATCAGCTGGCCTCGTCTGACTTGTGCAGCACTGCTGATCGGTTTTCCAAAGGAAAGCTGCATTCCCGTGCTCATACGGTCAGCACCTGCTCCGCTTGCCAAGGGATTCTCTCGAAGAATGTGGTGAGGGAATACTCGTAATTGCATACGATACCCTGTTTTTCCAATGACTTTTTCAAGCAGTCGGTTCGAAGTCATCCTTGCTGCTTCTAAAGCATTATGGCGAATTTGGAGATCGTCTTTGGATCGTAGCGTGACGCTGTAGGGAAAGTTCACTCTTTTCGTTTCTCCCATATCATAACGAACAATTTTTCGTTGCGGAACAGCCCGAATAAAGGCCTTTGCCCGGTATTTGGAGATTCGTGTATACGGCGTTTCTAACTGCCGATAGGAACATGCTTTTCGAATTTTTACCATATCCCCTGCGGACATGGGGGTGATTTATAAAGCTTTTGGCTTCTGATCTGATTCCTCCTGTTGGTTTTTATGACAATCTTTATAAAATAAAAGCACTGGGAAGAGCATAGGCTTGTTCATTGCTTAAAAAGAGGTGTGATAGGATGAAGGTCGCTCAACATAGATCGTTTCAACGTACATCGTTACTCCACAAAAAGGGTTCTTTAGAACTTTCGATTAACGCGATTGTTATTTTGATTCTTGCTATTACGATGCTTGGCCTTGGCCTCGGTTTTATGAAAGGCTTGTTTTCGAAGACGACGAAACAACTCGGAGAAGTGGGTGAAGATATTAAAAACCAGATGATTGAACAGCTGAGGACCTCATCGGCAAAGCTGACCCTTCGCGAGGAGGATGTGAATATTCCACGAAGCGAAACAAAAGAGGTTTACTTTGCTATTAAAAATGTTGAGTTATCTCAATCATTCGGTGTTACAGCTACATGTACAAAAGCCTTAGAGGGTGAGAAACTTGGGGATCTTGCCCTTATTATTGATGATGCTCCACTTGATGAAAGTGCTGTTGCTGTCGGTAAAATGATCATAAAAATTGACGCAAATGCAGCGCGTACCACTCACTTATGTCATGTTTGCGTGAGTCGTGGCGGTGGTGAAAGTTGCAACTACACCAAAAAATCCTTCTTGGTAACGGTGCAATAAACAATAACAACTAATGGTGATCACATGGCAAAAGCAAAAAGACGAT
>DUFX01000031.1 GCA_013331695.1 Candidatus Woesearchaeota archaeon | reverse complement strand
GGAAACGCTTTCTGAAGCAGAAATATTGAGCATCCATGAAAGCCTGCGTCCGGATCAGTCAGGACATAGCGTCATGAAAGACGGCTATCAAGGCGATGTTGACCGACAGCTTGAGCGTGTGGTTGCACAGGCTGGACGAAGAGAACGCGTTGGTCGAGTTAAGAAAGGAGCCGCAATATTAGGGATAGTGGGCACTGTTCTCGGACTGGGGGTGCACGGACATACTCTTGAACATCTCAGATATCTTACAGAGGTAGATGCATGGATTCGCGAAACGTATAAACAACGCGCAGAAACACTTGCGTGGACATTGAACTATAATGGTGTACATGATGAAGATATGAAAAAAACAGACTATCGAAAAGCAATCCTTGACCCTGACGAAGCGCGAGAAATGGCAGAACGAGCAGGAATACACTACAACCTTGTTTGGAGAGTGCTGAATGCAGTGAAATGGGTGAGTGAAAAAGACTTAAAAAATGAAGAAAGAGAAGCATTACGAGGATATCCTTTATGTGATGTGTATGACGGACTTGAACCTCATCAAACAAAACCGATCCAAGGAGAATATGATTCACGAGGAGAACGCTATCTTGCAACCCTTAATTATGAACGATGCCTTCACAAATTACGGGCAATCCTTGAAGCGCACCATCTTGATCCGAAAGATCCTTTCAGTGAGGCACGTTATAAAAAGGAAATTCCTTCCAGTGTTGTTGGATTAACAGGCAATGAAACGGTTGATACTTCAGACGAGCCTTTGCGCCATGCACTTGCTGAATTTTTCAAGCCAACAGGATTGGAAGATGATGATCTTGCACAACATGAGTATAGTCGAGGAACTTCTTTCCCGCTCCTTCGTTGGTTTGGAAAAAAAGACTGGAGAGAAGAACCTGCAGATATCGTGAAACATATGATTACCAGTGTTGTGATAAAAAGAATGGATAGCTGGCAAGTTGCAGACGAATATAAAAATGCATGGGATGCAAATCTCAGTGCAATAGAAGCGAAGGTGCAACGCGTACGAGATGAACGACATCAGTACCAGAGAAGATAACCATGACACGCTCACGAACACGACAAGAAGACCCCTTGAAAGGATTTCGGTTTGAACCGGAGTTTGTTCCCCATCATGAAGTTGTTGAAACATGGAGACAGCTGTCTGGCGAACAAACAGCACTCGAACAAAGGTTATTTTTATTGAAAAGAGAAGGACTGCATGTGTTTCCAAGAGTTGTAGAACAGAGAAGCTCCGAAACCGGATTAAAAACAGGAAGTTATTATGTTGCAGATTACCGACGCATGATTCACCTCGTTACTCAGTTTAGTCAAGGAGCAGGAAAAATACGCGGTTTGGTCGAAAGTGTTCTTCTCGGCAATATTGATTCAAGCATTGAAAATGTGTTCCAGCATGCTGATAGAAGAGAACCCTACCAAGGAGCAGAACGAGGGATAACCACACCTGAACCCTATGCACTCTGTTTGGTTGTTGCTGACATGCGGCCTTTACACTATTTTGATTATTATGTGATGGATAATGGAATGGGATTTGTTAATCCGAAAACATTGAGGCGTACGCTTCCTGCATCATTCAGAGAAGGAGTAAGCATGAGCCACCGTGGAAGGAGTGGATATGGCCTTTGGGCAACCGTGGAAGATAGCCATGAAGTAGTGATTGTATCGGCTGATCGGATGTACGCCAAACATAGAAAAGAAGCACCGATGAGAATGGTGAAAGAGGTTCCTTTCCCTATCAGATATGTTCCCGGTGCTTTCGTTGCAGCAAGAATCTATCACCCGCAGGAACTGAATAGGCAAGAAGATCACTATCGCAAAGAACATCATTTGCCAGCGAGGCAGGAACCATGAACCTCGATTACACGACTGGATTTGAACCACGAACTGAAGTGGTGGAGTTATGGAAAGCGTTAGCTTTGCCAGTGTCTGAACGAGTAAAAAAATGCGATAAATTGAGAGAGATTCCTGAGATTGAGCTTTTTGAAAATGTCCGTGCAGCCAGCGTATTAGAATGGCGTCTTTTGAGACAGCTCGTTCAAAACTTTTTTGGGGGCAGCGAACAAGCAAGGCATTCGCGAGGAAGTGCAATGGAGGAGTTTCTTTCTGCAAGCATTGAAAATGTTTTTCAGCATGCTGACCCTGAAGAATACTTCAGACGGGATGTGAGAGGAGTGTATACTCCTGCACCCTATGCACGAGCCGCAGTTGCCGCAGACATACAAAAAGAACGTTGGATGGATCTCTATGTGATGGATAATGGAATGGGATTTGTTCATCCTAACACAGGAGAAGACGTTATGAGAGAAGCGGTGCAACTTGGCAGAGGATTCGGAAAACATTCTGTCTATGGCCAAGGTGTGAATCTAAGCTTAGTACAACCAAACGAAAGCGTCCTTATTTCAGTGGATTCTTTGATAAGAAAACCAGGACCTTATACAGGATTCTCGCCTGTCGAACCTGCACCGCCGGCACATCAAGGAATTAAAGGAACCTTGGTGTGTGGAAGGTTTTATCATCCGCGGGTACAGGATGAAATGAGGAGAACTTGTTAAAGAGCATTAAGAATTTTTACAAATTCTTCAGGAGATAGGGTCTTAACCCCCCTGAATTCAGGGATACTTAAAATGTGCTTCTTATCTTGACTGACGAGGTACTGTGCTTTTCCAGCAATCGCAACTTCAAAGAATTTATTATCTTGGGGATCATTTTTTACAATATCAAGTTTTTCTGTGGGGGATACAAGTATCGCATTTTCCATGATTGATTTTCTCCATGCTTCTATCGTGTCTTCGGGCATCTCAATTTTAAAGTCTTGTAGTGTATCAACTAATTCTTTGATCAGTTCAAGAGAAGTTATCAAAATGAGCCTCTCATCACGCCAAGCATCAATAATTTCTGAACAGAGGTTACCTTCCCAAAAAATTCCAGATATGAAGATGTTTGTATCTAAGATAACCGATATACTCATCGAGCGCGCACCCTCGTAACTGATTCATCAACATCACGGGGTGTTAATCCTTTCTTTTTAACGAAATCTCGTGTTTTCTTGAGAAGTTTATCAAATCCTTTGAAAGAAGGAGTCTCTATTTTTTTTAAGATAACGGTATCATCCGTCCCCATGACGATAAATTTTTCTCCAACATGGAGATGCAAACGGTCTCTTACTTCTTGCGGAATAACGACCTGTCCTCGGGAACTCAAACTTGTAATTTCGAGTGTTGCCATATCAATGCGCCTCCGAATAAGTAGATCTTATTAGTAAGATTATCTTATATATAAAGCTTTCCTCATTTTTAAAAAAGAAGGTTAGAGTACCATCATCAACTGCGTCCGTAATAGTTCTGCAGTAATCTTTGCAAGACTGTCGAAATAGAGCAATGCACGGACATGGCTTGAGGATTTGGTGTGATCCAGCAGTGTTTCAAACTCATTATGAAATTTCCGATATGAGCTGTCAATCTTGACAGCTTTTTCAACGTTGAATTTGAAAAAGAGGGATTGATATTCTATAAAGAGATGAACAACACGTCGAAAATCTTTTTGTTCTTTATCACTAAATACAACTTTTCTTGTCGTTATGTAATCAGCAAACTCTTTTAATTGATCGCCAATCTGTTCAAGGAAGGTAACGAGTAAGAACATCGTCTGCGTATGCTTAAAATCTTCATAGCCTTTCTTATTCAGCATGCGAAGGCATAAAAAACAAAAGCGGTTCACATTCAGATCCATGGAAACAATATGGTCAAAGTTTGTTTCATGGTTTTCGATGCCTTTTGCCAATTCATCGTACATATTTTGAAGCAGAAGAAAGACGCGCCTCAGCATGGGCTGGAATTCCACATGCTGCATACCTGAAAGGTCTTTTGTAACCAGCCGATTCTTGCTTTGCTCAATGATCTCAAAGCCAATAAATTGGTTGAGGGGCTTTTGAGGCAGTTTCTGGATCAGCTCAGGGTTTTGGGAAGTGAGTGTTAATTCATCAACACCTTTGACATAGAGCGCTGAGAGGCCAAAATTGATGAGTGAAGAAAGATTAGTGATATCCAGCTCAGTTGCTTCGGTTCTCGCTACTTTTTCAGCGGCGACAAGAAGGTTGTTGTCTTTCTCGAGGATCTCGACTTCGTCTCCTTTCTTAAGCCGGTGCTTCTTGGTCCATTCTCTCGGCATGGAGAGCATGAGGGTCACTCCGCCCTGTTCTACTAATCTGCGTTTCATGAACATAGGGTATTTGAACTGATATTTATAGTTATCTATTTCCTATAAATAATTAGATATATCTATATAGTTTATAGGTAATTTATATATATTTTCTCGTTGAACGTCTGCCTCAAAGAGTCCCCTAGAGGGAGAGGTTGGTACTATGAAAACCAAACATATCAAACACATCATAATGCTTTGTCTGCTCGTCGCAGTGCTTGCTCTTGCAGGCTGCGGAGCAGAGATTAAAGAAAAACAGGTGAACACACCGATTAAAGTGGGTGTTGTTCTGCCGTTAACAGGGCAGGTTGCTGATTTAGGTCTTTCTGTAAAGGAGGCTATCGAAATGGCTGTTGAAGAAATCCACGCAGAAGGAGGCGTCAATGGACGGCCTATCCAGCTTATTTTTGAAGATGGCATGTGCGATCCTAAAACTGCTTCCAACGCAGGAAACAAATTAATCAATGCAGACAAAGTAAAATATATTATTGGCGGATTTTGTTCAGCCGAAACCTCTGCATTTGTTCCGGTAAGCAACGAACAACACGTATTGCAGATTTCACCGACGTCCTCTGCGCCGGCATTAAGCCAGGCAGGACCTTGGTTCTTTAGAGTGTATCCTTCAGATGCTTACCAAGGAGTTTTTGGAGCTGAATATGCGTACAACAAACTCGGTGCTCGAAAAGCAGGCGTCATTTATGTCCTTGATGACTGGGGAACCGGCATTAAAGATACCTTTGTCAAACGATTCAAGGAATTAGGTGGTGAAGTTGTTGCTGTTGAAGGCATCAACAAAGATGATAACGATGCACGTACTCAGCTTACCAAACTGAAGAGCGCAGGAGCTGATTTCATTTATATGCCTACCTTTGCAGGCAATGCAGCTGCGGTTCTCAAACAGAGAAAAGAGCTAGGCTGGAATGTCAAAGTCCTTGGGGGTGATGGAGCAATTGATGAAACGGTTGTCAAAATTGCCGGCGACGCATCGGAAGGCTTTATGGCATCAGGTGTAGACACGAATCCTTCTGCTGAAGTAAAACAGAAATTTAAGCAACGAACAGGCTACGACTTTAAGCTTGGAAGCGATCATGGGTACGATGCTCTCAAGATTTTAGTGCATGTCATGAAGAAAGTAGGAGCTGATGACAACGACAAAGTACGCCGAGAACTTGAAAAAACAACCTACAACGGAATCACCGGCACCATCAAATTCGATGAGAATGGCGATGTGGTGGGAGCAAAGTACAAACTCCGCGTTGTCAAAAATGGCAAGTTCGAGATGATGGATGAGTAAACTATTTTTTATTATTTTTTCCTTTTATTTTTTCTAGAGAGGTTTAGAAAAGGGTGAGTTGGTGGAGAGAGCAGTATGAGCTTAGAAACACGAGTAACGGATATCCATGAATGGGTTGTGAATGCATTAGAGGAAGATCTCTATCGAAAGCATGTGGGAAGGTTTGAGGTACAACATGGAGAAGGAGGATTTGTTTTAGGTAGTAGATCTGGTTTAGAAGGACAGGTTCATATTGGAAAAGGAAATAGTGGTATTGAACGTTATGATCTTCGCTTAGGACTCAATCAAGAAATTGTACCAGGAGCCGATCAGCATCCTGATTATGTGACAATAAGTTATATCAAAAGACCGACAGGAAGAGATGTACGTGGGCTTTTTGAGGTGCATATCGGCTACGCGCCGTCGGTTGCGGCAGATCTTCTTGGACAAACGGACCAATGGAGATGGAATATTCTCACAAAAACAGAAGCTTCTGATAAACC
>DUFX01000048.1 GCA_013331695.1 Candidatus Woesearchaeota archaeon | reverse complement strand
CGCCCTTCTTTGTCAGGAACGCCAATTTCAATTTCACGGTCAAATCGTCCTGGCCTTCGCAATGCAGGATCAAGCTGATTCGGAATATTGGATGCTGCAATCACGACCACTTTTCCGCGCGATTTCAACCCGTCCATCAAAGCAAGGAGCTGAGCAACCACTCTGCGCTCTACTTCTCCGCGCGATTCCTCACGCTTCATGGCAATGGCATCAATCTCGTCGATAAAAATGATGGAAGGTGCGTTCTTTTCTGCTTCTTCAAACTTTCTTCGCAGATTTTCTTCTGATTGGCCGTAAAATTTAGACATAATTTCTGGACCATTGATTAAAATAAAGTTTGAATTGGTTTCGTTTGCAACTGCTTTTGCCAACAAGGTTTTTCCTGTCCCTGGAGGACCATGCAGAAGAACTCCTTTTGGAGCTTCGATGCCTAAGCGTTCAAAAATTTCTGGGTGTTTTAAAGGGAGTTCAACCATCTCTCGCACCTTCACAATTTCTTCCTGTAATCCGCCCACATCTTCATAGGTAACTTCAAGCACTTTTTCGTCGCGCATCTCCACCGCTTCAGGATTGAGCGTGACTTGCGTAAGATCCGTAATAATAACAGGACCTTGTTTAGGCTGGGTATCCACCACAATAAACTTGAGGTCTCCAAAACCAAATCCCATCATGTTTTCATCAAGCATAGAAAAGACATCATCAAAGAATGGATTGGCTGATAAGGTTCGTTTTCTTCTTCGTGTTCCGCCTAAAGAAACAATGTCGCCTTTGAAAATAGCTCTGCCAAGCAAACCTTGTTTGAATAGTTGAGGAGGAGCTTGGATATGTACGCCTTTGCGTGCAGGAGCAATAACGACTTTTTTGGCTTCTTTAATCTCAGCTTTCCTCACTTTAATGATTTCGCCAATCCCAGTTTTGGCGTTTCTTCGGATAATACCATCCATGCGGATAATGTTGAGACCAATATCTCCAGGATAAGCACGATCTGCAATGCCTGCAGTAGAACGCTCTCCTGCAATCTCTACAATATCCCCTGGCTTGACATCAATTTCAGCCATGAGTTGGGAATCTATTCTGACAATACCTTTATTGACATCGTCTTGGATAGCTTCTGCAACCTTAAGATTGAGTTGTTTGGTCATGGATTATCCCTGTCTTATTCCTCTTATCTCTTTAGCCTTACAGATTATATAAAGTTAATGGCAACGTACATCCCGAATTATGACTAAAATGTCACACCCATGCACAATTTCTTGTATTATTTACCATTACTTCTATATAAATATTACTTTGTATGGTTGGTTTGAGGAGATTTTGAGAAACTTTTTAGAGACGCCAAGAAACACCCCGTAGGATGGGTATAGAAGATAAACTTGAAGAGGAAGATAGTCCAATAGGGGTAGAGAAAAAGAGGAAGTGGAGAAGAAGGGTTGGGGAGTTCTTAGCCAAGGTGAGCACACCCGTGAGTGCAGGAGTGGGGCTCGTTATGGCAGGAATTGTTGGATATACCTTCTATCAATTTCCAGAATTGAGATCACAAACAGCACAAGCAACCATAGGAGGTGCTCTTGTTGCTGGTGAAATAAAAGGAGGGATTGAGTTTGTTGTTGATCACCTTCTTAGAGATACTGACTCGGAAACAGGACAAACGGAAGCAAAAAAACAATACTCTTTTTTGCAACGGTATTGGCACATGATACCCGGAGCTGGGCTGGGAATAGTGCTCGGAAAACAGTGGATCCAAGACTTTATAGACCAAGCCCAACACCTGTATTACCTTATTTCAGAATATGAAATGTTCAAACAAGCCCATACAGTCATACAACACCATCGCCCTGATTACCCCTCGTTTACAGACACCTATTTCCTGCACATCACCCAGTTCATCAATGCTGGCACCATATCAGGAGCTTTTATGCTCACAGGACTTCTTGGCGCAACGATTGTGTGTGTAGTGGCAACGCAAGTTCCTTTATCCCATCTTGGAAGATATGGGTATGCAAAATTACTTGATGGTCTTGGAAGAACAGAAGACGCAGTAAAGATCTACCAACGCTTAGAGCAAGAAGGAACTCCAGAAAGTATCGCCGGTGCTCGATATGCCATTGCACAAACGCAAAAAAAACAGAAAAATCAAGGAGGATTTCTACTGAGTGTAAGAAGCCTCATTGAAAAAGCAGTATCCTTGAGAGATAAGATAGGGTATGATCCGCTCGCTACTGTAATGCTCCGAGAAAGAATAACAAAGGCAGAAAAAAAAAGAGACCGAAATCTGACGCTTGATGCACACCTCGATCTTGCCTATGAATATATGGCTCAAGGGTACACGCATGATGCCGACGCAACAATGGAAGAAACTGCACGACGGTATCCAACTCCAGAAGTACGATTGCTCCATGTGGTGTATCGTGAAACACGAGGAGATCGCTCCCTGCATGCAGGGGAAGAAAAACGAAGAGCATTAGTTGATGTTCTCAAAGAAGGGGGAAAACGCGAAGCATTTCAGCAACAAGGCGAGCATCGAAATGAAGTATTGTTCTACAAACCCGAACAAAGCGTCTTTCTTGCAGGAACACTGGTGTACAAACGAAACACTGATCCAACAGGATTAGAAACTGAAGAAAGAAACTTGAGATTTTTAAGAACTCGTTTGGGAAATCGTGTGGTGCGGGTTCTGGATGTATTTGCTGATAGGGGATTGCATTATCTTGCACTGCTTTATGCAGGCGACAAAACTCTTGCAGATAGCGCACCGAAACTAGGACAAGACCAGGGGCAAGAAAATGAAAGAAAGGGGTATGTTGAACAAGTAAGGGAATGTCTTGACCTTCTCGTTGAGATTCAGTATGTTATGGAAGTTAATATTGATACCATTGCTCTTGACCCGGTTGGGCAACGGGAAGAATGCTATTTTACAAGTCGTTTGCGAGACGTTTTTTTCGGACAACTGAAACAACATGGAATACAAGTGGATGCTGATGCAGAAAAAGCAATCATGCGTGCACATACCTGTATCAATGATGAACTCAGAGCCTTGCCACGCGATCAGCTTGCATTTTACACCGACGCAAACCCCGGCAATTGGTTTATTGATGAACAAGGAAACATCACTCGTGGAGATCTTGAAAGCAATCGGTTGCTCCCTGTTTATTTTGATTTGTTGCTCCTTTTTGATTTCCTCGGAGAAACGCTCAGTCAAAGAGACCGAGGAGAACTTGAACTCCATTACTTAAAGGCACGGGCACAGCGGTTTGGAACATCGATTGATCATCGAGCATTTGGCCGCATGAAGCGAATTGCAGGATATCATAAACATCTCGAACAGGCAGGATACAAAGCAAGAGATGCGGAATGGAGTAGGAGATCAGGAAAAGACCCGCAAGAACATTATACCGTCGCATACTGCCATCTTAAGAGGGCAGGACATTGTCTCGATCAGATGGATTATTATTGTGATGTTCCGCGCCAGCACCACACACTCTTGAGTGATGCACGGTTTGCACTTGCAGGAATGTTGATAAATAGGTAGTAAAAAGAAAAGATTATAAACAAAATAGGAATTCTTGATCGTATGGATCAAAATCAGTTGAAGAAAGCAATGGTTGATACACTCGCCCAACAAAATGGCCTTCTTTTTGCAGAGCCTGCAATCGTCCATCGAGTAACGTACAGCGGAAGAGATATCCTTGCCAAAAACAGCAGGTTTGAAAAAGGATATGTTGATGAACGCGGCTATGTTCCGGTTGAATGGTGGATTATGTCCATGACGCAGGCTGGAAATGCTGTGAAAAAAGCAGGCGAAGGTATCACGAGAATCCAGCTCAGTGATGGCGCGAGTCTCTTATTAACGCAGGCACGCGAACTTTGTGAACAAGAACTGTTTGGAAATTTTGCACAGCATTGGCCCTTAACTAAGATCCTTGATATTGGCGGAGCAAAAGTCAAAACGAGTTTTGGCACTGAAGAAGTTCCTCCGATCCCACCCCATGTACACTTCGGCGAAG
>DUFX01000092.1 GCA_013331695.1 Candidatus Woesearchaeota archaeon | reverse complement strand
TGCTTGATACTGTTCAACCGTAATCGCAGATGCGCCGCGGCATTCAGTCATGGATCGTCCGCCTTGTTCGCAAGCAAGCAGTTGCTGATAACGAAGAGGCGGGACATCTCCTGCTAAACGTCCGGTGACACTGGGCTTGCATCCGGCAAGCAGTAAAGAGAGCACTACAAGAAGTACGAGAAAAAGCCAACTGCCATACACCATCTTTTTCATGTAAGAATGCTTTCTGGCAAGTTTGTTTTATAAAGTTTGTTGTAAGAACTAGTTCAGAGCTTCATACTCCTCAGGAGTAATGGTAGAGGCTTTTCTACATTCTGTCAAGGAGCGTCCTTGATTTTGACAGTCCAATAATTGCTGGTAGCGTGATGCATCTGCATCACCTGCAACACGTCCGGTTACACCTTGCTGGCAACCTGCAAGAAAGAGAATGAGAAGTATCAGCAAGAAGCATACAGCAAGCACACGTTTGTTGACCATAGCCTTCCTTGAGATGGTTGATTTTATAAAGTTTGTTTCTCTGTATGGGGTAATTGCTTTGCCAAAAGATAATGATAATAACCGAAAAGTTTAAATAGTCGTTTAAAGTTATCAATATTAATATGGGTCAACAGGAGATGATCGAGAAGAATTTGAGGGAATATGAAGAAATAGCAGCATATTCAATGAGCAAAGGAAAATATAATGCTGCGGTGATTCTCTATTACAAAGCATTGGTTGAGATATGCGACGGCGAGCTTCTCAAAAGAGTCAACAAAATCGGCGCCAATCATGCTGAACGCTTTATCTTGCTAAAAAAACATGCACCAGAACTCTATGCTATCGCATCGCGATTATTTCGTTTCTATCGAGATTCTTATAACAAAGAGATAACAGAAACGATAGCAAAACTCGTCAAAAAGGAGGTTGAATATGCGCAAAGAATTCGTACCCTTGGTTAAAAAAATTGAGGCATGGATAAAGAAAAAAAAAGTTATTGATGTGATCATTTTCGGTTCTGCAATGCGTGGAAAAATGAACCCTCGAGATATTGATCTTTGCATCATGATAGCTGATACTGCTGAAGAACAGAGTCTTGAATTCGTTGATTCATTGGGAAATTTAATTGATAAAGGAGCGAGAAAAATACATATCACGATACTCACTGCATCGGCAGGAATACGAGGCAATACATTGATAAAAACCCTTCTTGAAGAAGGGTATAGTATCATGCATAAAAATGATTTCGCCAACGTCTGGGGATATCAAAGAAAAACACTTTTTATCTATTCGCTCAAGCATTTCTCGCCAAGCAAACGTGTACGTTTTCATTATCTCCTCAATGGACGATATGGCATGCGTGGCCTCCTTAAAGAGGTGGGTGGAAAACTTGTAGGTACGGGTACTATCAGGGTTTCAACGGAAAAAGAAGACGTTCTTGAAGAAGTTTTAAAGCAATGGAACGTGGTGTACACGACTCAACGCGTCCTCTGGAGTTCGCCAGAGAAGGGTTAATAATAGTAACCAAAAAATATTTTTAGAACTTTAAAGTTATGAATGTTAACTGTGACAACATATTCTAACGTCGAATTCCCCTAAACTCCCGCGAGGCGTCGAGCAGAACAATCTCTTCATCTAACATCGTCTTTCCTTTTTGCAAGTCAACATACATCAACCGAAAACTAATCTCTTGCGGAATTTCATCAACCGAACCTTTAATCGCTGTGCGAGTTGCCATGAAGGTTGAACGTGGAAGCACTTCTTCGATGTCAATGCGGTCAACAAGCTCAGGATTTCCGGTTTCTTCATCAATTGCATAAATTTCAATAAACGGCCGTATTTTTTTATCAAGATAATTGATGATCCTGAACGAAAAGCGCTGGAGATCGTTGCGCTCAGTAATGAGATCATCAAGGATAAAGTCAGCGTCAGGCTGTTTCTGCTGTTGAGGAACGGCAACAACGTCTTCAAAAATTTCGGTTATGCCGGTTGATGCCTGGAGAGAACGAGGCAAGGGTCGAGAAGGGGGTGTTGAGGATTGAGATGGGATCACAGGTGGTGGAGCAGGAGGTGCATCGATCTCGGCAATCTCTCCATCTTCAATCTCAGCAAGTGCTTCATCAACAGGAGGGCCTTCCAGAATTTTTTGTTCAGAACTGCAAGAAACNNGCTGTTCATGCAGAGCCATAGCCAGTCACAGGAACAACTGATCCTTCTTTTGCAATGCCGGTGAGCATCGGAACAAACATGACTTCCTGGCCCTTCATCACGCGATTATGGGTTCGGAAGCGGTAGCTCTTGTTTCCCCCATCTTTTCCCAAGCTTTGCACAATACCCACATAAGCAACAGGATAGCGCTTCACACGATTTTCCGTACTGGTATTTTCATATTTTACTTGACGAACAAGAGAAACACGACCATAGACTCGA
The DNA here is from genome assembly GCA_013331695.1 of Candidatus Woesearchaeota archaeon. Classification (GTDB taxonomy): domain Archaea; phylum Nanobdellota; class Nanobdellia; order Woesearchaeales; family UBA12501; genus UBA12501; species UBA12501 sp10192u. The sequence continues at coordinate 18,236 of DUFX01000092.1, read as the reverse complement.
TTCATACTTGGCATGGTATCATCACCTCATTAAACACAGGTAAAGGCAGGGATTTTTATAAAGTTTACTGATTTTATTGCAGGAAAGGCATTTTGTGTTACCTTTCTTGTGGACTGACAAAAGTTTAAATATGCAAGATACCAAGAAAGAAAGATATGTACTTCCATTACGATCAACCCTTAGGTCTTCCGAGAGGAAGCGTACGCGCAATCTTAGCTACTCTTCTTGTTATCGCGACCTTAGTTGCACTTTTCCTGAAAGATCAAGAAGTCTCGCGGTTTCTTGTTCCGCTCGTTTCAGTGATTGTTGGTTATTATTTCGGAAGAAGATCTGTTGAATAGGGTAAGAAGGATAGAATAAGAAGAGAGAAGAGAAAAAGATCAACAGAATATTTCTTTAGGAAGCTCGGCAAGAATGCGTTTCTGAATCTCCCGTGCTTGACCGTCTTGATAGGGTTTTCCCGGCCACAATTTCAAACCATCATTGTTATAGCGGGGAATAATGTGAATATGTGCATGAAACACCACCTGTCCTGATGCAGGTTCGTTGTTCATTCCCACATTAATACCTTCTGCGTTGGTTCCTTTTTGGACTGCCTCTGCTATTTTTTTTGCGGCTACGAAGGTTTTTTCAATCAAACGTTCCGGCATATCAAGCAGATTTCTGCAGTGTTCCTTAGGAACAATCAGCGTATGACCCGGATTGATCGGATGAATATCCAAGAATGCAACAAGGTCTTTGTTTTCATAGACCTTTTGAGCAGGCAGTTTTCCTTCAATGATTTTACAAAAGATGCAGTCGGGCATGATGGTCTGAGAACGATAAGAGGTATATAAAGATTCCCCTGGAGCTTTTAAGATTTCTCTTCTCCCGAATCATCAAAAGAAGATTTGGCAAAAAGATTCTGTTTGACTTTAGCTTTTACTGATTCAAGCCATGCTTCCACGATGAGGATAATTTCCGCATCAGGAATGCCTTGATTTTGAGAAATCGTTTGATAGCGTCTTCCCTCAGGACCAAGATACTGACGAATAAGAAGGGCAAAATTTACAACACGTTCTTCGCGAGGACTTTTTCCGTTTTCATCGTCCATTGGTTACCTCTGTTAGAAACAGGTTCTATTTTAATCTGTTTATTATTCAGAATGTTCTCGATCAGTTTCCAGAATGTTTTTTCGTTCATGGTAAGTATGAGAAAGCAGATAAGTTATATAAAGTTAATGCTCGTTTTAGCTCATGCTTGTTTTTCTACTCGACATCCTGCTTCACGACTTCACCTGGTAGTGTCGTCTTATTCGGCCAGATTTTTCTGCCGGGATAAATCAGTGTTTTGATGCCCAACTTCACATGATCGCCGATAATCGTCCCCAATTTTTCATGTCCTGTCTCCACCAATTCTTTTTTCACACTGCTTCGAATCACGCCCTTGTCATGCCGTACATTCGCGGTGATGGTTCCTGCAGCGAAATTCACATCTTCTCCAAGAACCGAATCACCAAGATAGTTTAAGTGTGGAATTTTGGTGTTGTCAAAAAGAATACTATTTTTAATTTCAACTTCATGGCCAATTTTACAATGGTTGCCAATCGTCGTGCCGGGACGAATGTATGCATTCGGACCGATGGTGCAATGCTCGCCAATCAACACAGGGCCTTCAATGTAGACGCCGGATTTGATGAGCGTTCCTTTTCCAACAACCACGATGCTTTTGAGTGTCACATGCTTCTCCAGCTTTCCTGCAATCTTTTTTTTGAGCAGGGAAAGCAGATAAGCATTTGCAGGAAGCAGATCCCAGGGATAGGTGATAGGAAACCAATGCTTGGCCTGCACGAATCCCACTTCACCGCGGTCGCAATGGAAATTGATGAGATCGGGCAGTTCAAATTCTCCGCGTGAAGAAGGCTCCACATCTCCAATGTCAAAAATGGACGGAGAAAAAACATAACAGCCCGTGCTTGCAAGATTGCCGATGGGTTTTTGCGGTTTTTCAACAATAGCTTTGACTAGTTTTTTGTCTCGCGGATTGATAAGCACAATGCCATACTGTTCAGGTTTTGCAACGGGATGGACAAGCACGGCATGCTCGCTTTTGCTTGCAAGCAGTTTCTTAATATCTTCAGCAAAAAAAAGATCGTCGCCGTTCATCAAGAGGAAGCTTGCATCGCCAAGCAGATTTCGTGCAGACTGGAGTGCATCAGCAGTTCCTCGTTGTTCTTCTTGCACAACCATTTTGATGACAAAATCAAATTTTTTCTGATGCTCCTTGACCCAGGACGTAATCATTTCTTTTTTGTAGCCCACAACAAGAATGACTTCTTTGATTAAACGGGTTGCATGGAGTTGTTCAAGATTGTGCTGAAGAATGGTCTTGTTTGCGACTTTCAAAAGAGGCTTCGGCCTTGTCAACGTAAGAGGGTATGTTCTCGTTGATTTTCCTGCACAGAGGAGGACTGCTTTCATGGGGTTTATGGAGCGTCAGTGCTTTATATAGATTACTACCGTCTAACCCGATTGAAGCAGGTTTCTTGACCAAGCTATAAAGGTAAGAATGAAAATCAAAAAGTAAGGGAAAAATTTATAAAGTAAGGAATATTTCTTAAGATATGGAACTCCTGAAGAGAGGTATAAAAGCAAGGGTAACGAGCAAGGGACAGATAACCATACCACGGAAAATACGAAAATGCCTGCACCTCAGAGTAGGAAGTACGGTGATGTTTATGCAACACAACAGCCAAATTGTAATCCAACCAAAAATAAAAGCGGGATTTGAAGCGCTACGAAAAATTCGTGAAGAGATGCGAGCAGAAGGAAAACTTATTCCGGAAAAGCTCCTGCACCAGATGATAAAAGAAGCAAAACAAAATTGGAGCAAATTTGAATGAATTATATAGACAGCTGGATTTTAATAGAACTCTTTCTTGAAGGAGAAAAAGCAGAAAAAGTCTTGCATCTTTTAGAAAAGATAAGAAAAGAAAGGATTGTCATGAGCGCTATTGCCTTATTCGAATTAAAGTATCATTTAACCAAAAAAAGCGGCAAAGAACGAACTGAACAAATCTTGGCTGTTTTAGAACAGATAGAAGAAGTAGCTATTGCACCCATTTTATCTCAAACCTGTCTTTTAGCTGCAGAGTTACGATTAAAATATTATACCAAAGAACGGCAGATATCTGTTGCAGATGCACTTCATCTTGCTACAGCCATGCAAACAGGATGTAAGGCGTTCTATTCAGGTGATCCTGATTTTCAAAACATTGAGGAGATAGAAACAGTGATAGTGTAGGGGATTTTATTTTTTACGAGCCATTATCTTCTCTTGATAAAAAAGATCCAGGAACAAGCACTGGCCAAGGAGAAGAATCCCTCACCGTTTGGTAAACGATCGTTGTAACATCTTCAGGAAGACGCCTCCCTGTATCGTGAGGTTGCTGAGCAACAAAGCCTGGAACTTGGTGATAGGTAACCCTGTATGTTCCCTGAAAAAGATTGGGTACTCCCCGCACTTCACAGCGTGNNATTCGGCACATAGAGTGTTCGACGTTCTAAACTTAGTTCAGCGCATGCGGTGTGCACATCACTCATAAATTCCCCCCACACGTTGATTACGTTCCTAAAATTCCTTGAATCCAATCAACCAGCACACGAACGAGTTGTTCGCGGTGTCCGGGATCATCAAAGTTGTGGTCAGCACCCTCAAATTCTTCAATCTTTGCATTTTTTGCAATCAAAAGAAGACCGCGGGCATCATTGACAGGAACACGCTTGTCGTTGGTGCTTTGGACAACAAGAATGGGAACTTTCTCATCTTTGATTGCATCTTTGACATCATATTTGAGGAGATCTTTGTAAAAATCTTTATGCAGTTTGACCCCTTTGAGGTCCAACCAGCCAGTGCGGAGCCATTCTTCAAGGTCGTAATCCGTGATAAAGGAATGAAGAAAGGCTCTCAAATCAGTCCGCACATTCATGAGGATAATACCATCAATTTCTTTTTTATCGGCAAGCAAACACGCAACACCACCCAGATCCTGACCGAGTAGAATCATCTTTCGCGTATCCACTTGGGGGACTTTTTGGAGGTAGTCAATAGCGTCGCGAATATCTTTCACTTGCTGGGTGAGGGTCAATATTCCTGCGTGGCCCCCGCTTTCTCCGTGAAAGGTGAAATCAAAGCGCAGGGTTACAAAACCGTAATAGGACAGCCCATTTGCAAGATCGCTCATGAGGAAATGCTCTTTGTTGGAGAGAAAACCATGGCAGAGAATGATTGCAGGGTGCTTTCCTTCTTCTTTTGGAATACGGAGGATGCCCGAGATATCATGGCCGTCTTGATTCTTGAAAACGACGCGTTCGGTGATCATAAGAAAACGAGAGTATGCTGTTTTTTTAAAGACGATTGTTTCTTGCAAGACCTGTTTCATTGCAACCTTTTAAGGACTACCCCTATTTCTTTGGCTGCACCATCTTACGCCGGCTGAAAGCCGATCTTGCCCCGCGCCAGAGGCGCGGGTCTTGTCATGACAAGTCCCGGCACACATATTGCGTGCCGGGGCCCTGACACGCCACGATGTGGCGCGTGATAGGTGATGCAGCAGAAAGAGTTATTATTATAAGTAGGAGTAAGCGCATAAGAGAAAATCAAAAAATTATCGCAACTGTTCCTTCAAAAATGATCCACCCTTCTTCAGCAATTTTGTAACGAGATCAACATCGTCATTATAATGATGATTCGCCCCCTTCACAATCTCCAGCTTTCCGTGTTTCAGATGTTTGATGAGTTCTTGGGACTGTTTCAGTGCAACAATCTGATCACTATTGCCGTGAAAAATCAAAACAGGAATCTTGATGCGTTCTGCAGCGCTATACACATCCTGCAGACATCCATCTTCATGGAATCGATAATTAATTTTCACTTTAAACGTTCCGCCATGGCCCTGCAGATAATTGAATCCCTTTTCTTTCCACGTCTTGGTATCATACTTGTGAAAGGTTGAGGTATCGCAATCCTCAAATTTGCTGGGCGGACAAAAAAGAAGAAGCGCCTTGATGCGCTTGTCTGCGGCGCCAGCAAGAAGCGCAGTCATCCCGCCCATGCTTGAGCCTTGGACAGCAATCTTGTTTTTGTCGACAAAAGAAAGCGTTTCAAGGTATGAAATTGCTGCGTGCAAATCTTCAACGCATTTGCTGATCGTGAGATCTTCAAATTTTCCGCCACTGTCGCCGTGGCCGTTGAAATCAAAGCGGAGAATGACAAAGTTTTCAGCAAACAGATCAGTAAAGAGTTTCCCCTTGGTGCTGGCTTTTCCACTGCGATAACCGTGGCAGATGATGACGACAGGAAGCTTCTTCTTTTCATTCTTCTGCCCACCCTTCTTTCTTTCTTTGACAGCGTCAGGAATGGTAAGCCAGCCGGCAAGCTTTTCTTTTCGCTGATTTGTGAAGGTAACTATTTCGAGGTGCATAAACGACCAGGTAGGGATGGGGTTTAAAAAAGTTTCCTATGTCTTCTGATGCGCTTCTGCATGTTTCTTTTCGATTTTCTTTTCAATGAACTTTTCAATGCACCGCTTGGTTGATGCATTCAAATCTATGCGGAGGGCATCGCGAGGTTTAAACCAGCTGCACTCCTGCAGTTCCTCATTTAATTGGACATCGCTGCTTTGAGCTTGAGCAGAAAAATCGAGAAAGATCATGTGCCGTTTTTCATGAAATTCTTGAGAAAAAATACTTTCTTGGACATCAATTAATGCTATATCCCCCACTTCAAGATGCGTTTCTTCTCTGACTTCCCGTTTTACGCAGTGATCGAACGCCTCGCCCCATTCGAGATGCCCTCCCGGGATAATCCACCTGTTTTTCCATTTGTGTGAACGAGCAAGAAAAATCTCGCCATCCCTGTTGTAAATTAAAACACCCACGACAATGCGGGGTATTTCATGGGGAGTAGGTGTTGGAATAGGTCTTGGGGGTGTTGCCATCATCGTTGGGTTAGAATCGGGGTTTATATTCTTTCCCATAAGAACCCAAAAAAGCGCTATCCGAATCGATACCGAAAACTATTTAAATATTAGCATGTTCTAATATGATAATATGAGAGAATTGTACAAAATCCATGCTGAAATGTGCAAGGTCTTTTCAAATCCCACCCGATTGGAGATTTTGAATCTATTGAGAGACGGAGAAATGTCAGTAACCGAGCTCATGGAAAAAACACAGTTGAGCCAGGCAAATATTTCCCAACATCTGTCCATTATGAAAGCAAAGGGCATAGTCACCGCTGAGAGAAGAGGGAAAAATATCTATTACCAGCTCACACATCCCAAAATCATCAAGGCGTTTGACACCATAAGAGAGATCTTAATTGAGAGATTGAAGAGAAACGGGAAATCGTTGAGGAGCTGCAGGGTGGAACCATGAGAAAAATATCAAAAATGTCTTTTGCTGCAATCATTGTTCTATTTATCGTTGTTCTATTAGTGAATATCGGTTTGGTTTCTGCGCATGAACATGATTTTACTGAAATAAAACAGCTCATAGATTCAGGAACTGCCTGCAACCAACTCGCCGATGAACAGCTTGAAGCCATAGGAGATTATTATATGGAGCAAATCCATCCCGGAGAAGCGCATGAACTTATGGACAACATGATGGGCGGGGAAGGTTCTGCATCTTTAAAACAAGTGCACATCAACATGGCCAAACGGCTTTATTGTAATGAAGAGAGTACCGGAATGATGGGGAATGGTATGATGGGAATGATGAATATGATGAGGGGAGGCGGGAATATGATGGGTGGCTCATTTGGTGGCGGTTCGTTGTGGTTGTGGAGCATTGTAGGAATGTTGTTCTGGATCGCTATGCTGGTGACTTTGGTCTTGTTGATAATCTGGCTTTACAAAACAGTTACAGGACAAGCAGCAAATGGCAACTCTGCTTTGGGAATCTTAAAAAAGAGATTTGCAAAGGGAGAAATTTCAAAAAAAGAATTTGAAAGCATGAAAAGAGAGATAAGATAAAATGATGAGACGATGAAATGATGAAACAACTGTTAGCTATCAATGCAAGTCGAATAGTTAACAGTATTTTGTTACTTATTGGATTGGTATTCTTTAAGCCGCTTGCTTATTTTGTTGCATTGATGATGTTCTTTGCAGGATTGACTAATTATTGCCTCATGGAAAAAATCCTGCAAAGGTTCGGCTTTCAAAATACCTGCAGTACCATGGCTGGTCAGGCAGAAATGCAAGTTTATGATGCAAAAACACATTGGGAAAAGGTGTATCAAACAAAAAAATCAAATGAGGTAAGCTGGTATCAGGAAAAGCCTAAAACATCACTTAAATTGATAGGTGAAATAGGTTTAGATAAAAACTCTGAGATTATTGATGTGGGTGCAGGAGATTCGAAGCTGGTAGATAATCTTCTTGATTTAGGTTTCAAAAATATAACAGTATTGGACATTTCCCCAACTGCATTAAACAGAGCAAAGAAAAGATTAGGGAACCAGATGAAGAGTGTGAAATGGGTTGTGTCTGATTTAAGAGCATTTGAAACAAAAGACAGGTATGATCTCTGGCATGACCGGGCTGTGCTTCATTTCTTAACAGAAGAAGAGGATATTAGTAAATATGCAGAAAAAGTAAAGCAATTATTAAAACCGAATGGTTACTTGATTGTTTCAGCATTTTCAGAAAATGGACCAAAAAGATGCAGTGGATTGGATATAAAACAGTACTCTGAACATTCTATAAAAAAAATATTCAGTGGTCTTGAGCATATAAAAAGCTTTGAAGAGGAACATGCAACACCATGGGGAGCTCGTCAAATTTTTATATGCAGCGTATTGAGAAAAGGTGGTAAAAAATGAAGATGAATGATTTTGCATACATTGTGGAAACCTCTAAAGGGTTCGATGAAGCTGTTGTTTCAGTTTTGAAAGCTATTGAGCAGAAAGGCTGGGCATTGTTTCAGGTGTATGACATCAAGGAACGCTTGGCTGCAAAAGGATTTAGCCACCAGCCATTGAAGATTATTGAGATCTGCTCAGGAAAGCATGCCGACAAGTTCTTGAACAAAAACAGGCTGGTTTCGTTGTGTATGCCCTGCAAAATCAATGTTCTGGAAGATAATGGAAAGGTCAAGATTGCAGGAATGAAACCGACGCTGATTTCGGAGTTTTTTCCTGAAGTGAGCAAGGAAGAAGCTTTGGAAGTCGAGAAAGAGGTTATTGAGATCGTGAATCATGCGAGATGATGATTCTCAGTTGATCAAGTGAATGAGAAACATATGATTGAACGATTTTTTGTATTAATAAAGTATCGGTGATCTTCCCGCCGAGAAGCCAGGGTATGCTGTACTGAATTGAAACCCTGAGCTGAGTTTGGTTCTTTCTCATTTTTTTAACGTCCATGGAGGAGTTGAAAGCAATTCCGAATAATTTTCCCCGATATGCAACACGCTTATGCTTCTCCCACGCGACAACTTCTTCTACTGATTTTAGTTTGAGAGGGCCGATTTTGCCGTACCATTCATATGTTGCGCCAAGACCGGTTTTGTGAGAAGAGATTGCACCGCCTCCAGAATACCCGTACACATATTTTGGAAAATTATCAGGGTGGGTAATAAAGCTCCAGACCTTTTCTATTCCTGCGTCGAGGTTTATTTGCTGGGTGATGATGCCCATGCTTACGTTCCTCCTCACTTTCCTTTCTTTATAGATGTTGCAATAAAAAAAGTGCCAAAATTAAGATTTTCTACTTCCCCATTTCCAAAGATCTCTTTCATTTTTTCTGGAATATTTTTAGAAGGATCCCATGCAGCAAATTTTGAGTAAACGACATTGATCAGCGGATTAAAGAACCTGAGAAATCCTGTAAAAAGGCGGGCGTCGCAGACAACGAGTTTTCCTCCGGGACGAAGAACGTTATAGCATCGTTGCAGTGCTTTTTCCCATTCCGGAACTGCACTGATGCCCAGCACGCTTAAGACGCCGTCAAAATTTTTCTCATGTATTTTAAGCTGTGCAGCATCGCCTTGAACCAGTTTGAGACTATACCAGTCATTTCGTTCACAGAGTTGTTTTGATGCATCAAGCATTGCTTGGCTGTAATCAAAACCAAGAATAAAACCCTCTTTACCAACGGCTTCAACTAAATAAGGAAAGTTTCTTCCTGAACCGCAGGCAACTTCGAGAACTTTATCGCCTCTTTTGAGGCCTATCTTTTCAACTGCCCGGCGCCTGATAGTTTTTGCTCTTCCCAAAAAAGTGACAGCATCCTGCGCACTGTACAGAGAAGGAAATTTCCCCCAAAAAGAATAGACGTTCTTTACCTGTTCTAATTTTCTTTCGTTGGGATTATGTGGCATGTTGCTTGGCATTTTGTTTGCTATCTTACCGGCGTTAAAGAATATAGGTTATATAAAGGTTCTTGTAAGCACGTAAGAGAACAAGCTTTATAAAAAACAGGCGTTCTTGTTAGATTGGTGATAGAGATGACACAGGAAGAGGTGATGCAAAGACAAGAAACTATCCAAGCTACCCTGTCAGCATCGCAGCCCTGCATCACCCTTGTTTCAGGAGAAAAAAGACCGATTGCAGAGATTGCGAAAAGAATTCAGTCGCCCAGTTCGATAGGAATCTACAAGCACTGCCCAAGAAAATATTTCTACCAATATATCAAAAAGCTTCCGATGAAGGAGAATATTCATCTTGTCCGCGGAAAAATTGTACATAGTGTGCTGGAACGCTTTTTTGACATGAATCCTGAAATTTTGAACAAAGACAATTATGTTGAAGAATTAACGTATTACCTGAAAAATCTCTTCCATGCCTTCTGGTCAAAAGAAAAGAACAACATCATGAAGCTGGGTTTAACCGAGGATCAAATTGTTTTTTACTATGAAGAAAGTATTCTGATGCTTGCAAACTGGCTGAACCACATCCTTGAAAAAATCCGCGCAGAATTAGATTATCACACAGATTTTGTGCAGGTCTTCCAACGCATTAAACCTGCAGTGATTGAACAGGAATTCAAGAGCAGTATCTATGCGGTGCGGGGATTTGTTGATTATATTGAAGTAGTAGGTGACGTCGTTAAAATTATGGATTATAAAACCAGCAAGAAGAAAGAGTTGAGCCAGGAATACATGCTCCAGCTTGCGATTTACGCGCTCCTGTACGAAGAAACCTATGGACGAAGAGCGAATAAAGTGGGATTGTGGCTTTTGAAACATGGCGAGATGACGATGAATGTGGATCAAGAATTGATTGACTTGGCAAAGTTTGAGATCGAACAGATCCATGTTAATACACAGACCAGTCACATTCACGATTATCAGAGACACGAAGGCCCTTTATGCAAATGGTCAACAGGACAATGTGATTTCTATGACGTATGCATGAAGGATAAAAGGGCGGGGATATAGTTGTTATATAATTGTTAGTTTTTTTTCTTACGCTTTTCTCACCAACTCCTGCAAAACAGCATACCCGCGCATCACATCGTCTTCATACATGATCAAAATGAGTTCAGTAAAGGTGCTGACCACTTCAACAAGATTNNGAAGCAACATTGCGGACTTTTTTCTTGATGCGGTTTCCTTGTTTTTCAAAAATCTGTTCAATACGTCCAGCAAGCTGTTTATTTGCAATGAGGGTGATTTCATGGCTTCCTTGTGTTATGGTTAAGGTATCACCCTTGTCAAAGTCAGCAAGTTTGTAGATGTCTTTAAGAGCTGCCAGTGTTTCAGGAGTCTTCAGCACGGTCATCTCAAAGAGATTCGACTGGACTGCAAGATTGATCAAGGAGCCTTTGATGGTTTTTTCGCCGGAAAATTTTTGTTCGAGTTTCTCAGCGAGACGACGAAGCGCCATCATAACAGCGGCGTGCTTGACTTCTTTTTTCAACTCAGTTTTAAGGGTTGGAAGGATCGTATCAGCAAGCGCTCCATAATTGATGATGCCGCGAACAAGGGCTTCCTGTAAAAAGGGACGTTCTTCAATATACTTTGTAGTGACATGGGCAATGGTAACCATATAACCCTGAGAAAAGAGGAGCTATTTAAATTTTGTTATTATAATAACATTAAGTTATTATAAAGCAAAGCCAGCCTCGAGCGTATGGTTTCAGACAGCATAGGAATCAAGGCGGGAAGCTCAGTCTTCCCCAACGACAATGCGTACAGCAGCGTTGCTCAGCTGATTGCACCCCTTACCCGGATGTTTCGGCAGATCTATTTTGTCGTTTCTGCAGTAAAAGGAGCGACCGACAGAACGATTGATGACATTGCACGAGAACAAGGAAGAGATGGCAATGATAGAAATGGATTAGATCAAGCTCTGCGCGGAACCCCACGACCGTATACAGGAGTGTTTAACACACCCGAAGTTGCGTATAGACTCGTACAGCCGGAAATGGAATCTGCACGAAGACTCGCAGGAGAACTCAGAGCAAGAGGAATTGATACAACCGTTCTGGAACATGGACCAACCTATCCGCTTCTGGGCGTAGACAATCATGAGTATCTCTTTGCAACGCCGGATATTGAAGCCTCGTATGAACTCCAAAGACAACAGCCAGAACAAGTGCAAGATGATCATACTCGAGTCGTTGTTGTTCCTGGCTTTGGCGTACGCAATCAACGCGGAGAAGTCATGTGCACCGGAAGAGGGTCCTCTGATTTAACGTTGGTGCAGATCGCGGAGGTCTATGGATTGCCTGAGATCGTTTTTTGGAAAGACACGGGCGGATTCTGGGCAAGACCAAACCAGCCAAGATATGGAATCATCGAAGGAAACATGTCAAGGGCAGAAGCACTGGAACGGAGAGGGGAAAAAGTTCTTGATGAACGCACCTATGCATTTCCTGGACATATCCGCATTACCGAACCAGGAAAATATGACTGCGGAACACGCATCTTACCGCCAGAAAATCCTTGGCAGTTTGATGAAGCCATGCACCGAACAGCATGATAACGAAAATGTCTTTTCTCACCGAAAGCAAAGCAAGAACCTTGCTTGAAGAATATGGAAGTCCGCTCTATGTTTATAATGAACAGATCATCCGTAATCAAGCACAGGCGCTGAAACAGGCATTTGCAAACTGGAAAAAAACACGATTCTTCTATGCCTGCAAAGCCAACACCAACATCCACCTTCTCCGCATCATCCATGAGGAAGGCTTGGGTCTTGACTGCGTGAGTCCTTTTGAAGCAGAACTGGGAATCGTTGCAGGATTCAAACCACAAGAAATGCTCTTTACGGTCAGCAGTATGAGCGATGGAGACATGGATTTTGCAGTACAAAAAGGTATACTTTTGAATATTGATGATCTCGGAAGACTTGAAGCATTTGGAAAAAAATATCCAGGAAGTGAAGTATGCATCCGGCTAACACCTGAAATCGTGGGAGGGCATCATACAAAAGTCCAGACAGGGTATAAAGACACTCAATTTGGCATCCTGTTTGACGAGGTTCCAGCACTCTTAAAAATTGCAAATCAATACAACCTGAAAATTGTTGGAATCCATGAACATACCGGTTCAGGATTAACAGCACAGCACGTGCTGGAGAGTATGAGGCAGATGATGAACGTTGCACCACACTTTCCAGACCTCCAGTTCATTGATTTAGGCGGGGGATTTCCTATTCCGTATCGAGAAACAGAACAACCCTTTGATGTCTCAGGATTTGCAAAAGAGGTTATTGAAAAGTTTAAGACGTTCTGCAACGAGTATAGAAGAGAACTTGAACTTTGGTTTGAGCCAGGAAGATATCTGGTTGCAGAAGCAGGAATCTTGCTTTGCACAGCAACCACCTTGAAAAATCGTGGTGCAAAAACGATCGTCGGCGTTGACACAGGATTCAACCATCTGATCAGACCGGTATTGTACGAGAGTTATCATCATATTACGAATCTGAGCAATCCCAACGGAAAAACAAAAGAGTATGATATCGTTGGCAATGTCTGCGAAACAGGAGATACTTTTGCAAAAAACAGAAGTATTGCCGAGATAAGGATAGGAGATATACTCACATTTCATGATGCAGGAGCGTATGGATTCAGTATGGCGTCGCACTATAATAGCAGACCTCTTCCTGTGGAAGTTCTTCTGAGCAATGGAAAAGTAAAACTCATCAGAAAAAGAGAGGCTCTTCAAGATTTCTTATAGCCAATGACATAAATAGTCATACTCATACGTCATTGGCTTATTAGTAAATGACAACAATTTGTATAAAATATTTTGTCATTTACTATAGCATCACAAACCTTATAAATTCAGCAAGCCAGGTATTCTCAAGAGGTGGCTCTGTGAATCCTATTGCGATTGAAAAGCAGTATTCTTTCAATCTCGGACATCAATTTCCTGTTGTTGCAAAACGAGGACAAGGAGTCTATCTCTGGGATGATCAAGGAAGAAGATACATTGACTGCATCGGCGGGCATGGCGTCTGCAATGTTGGCCATTGTAATCCTGCTGTCGTCAAGGCAATCTCAGATCAAGCAAAAAAATTGATCACCGCTCCTGACTGGATGTATAATGATATGCGAAGCCAATGCTATAAAAAACTGATGAGCATTGCCCCTCCGCACATCAAGAAAGTTTTTCTCTGCAATTCCGGAACAGAATCTGTAGAAGCTGCATTAAAATTTTCCCGCTCCAGCACAGGAAAGATTCAGTTCATTGCAGCCATGAACGCATTTCACGGCAGAAGCATGGGCAGTTTGAGTGCAACCTATAATAATACCTACAAAAAATACTTTAAACCGTTAGTTCCAGGATTTCATCATGTTCCCTACAACAATAGTGAAGCATTAAAACATGAAGTAAACCGCCTTAAGGGGACCATTGCTGCAATTATTCTTGAACCTCTGCAAGGGGAAGGTGGAGTCATCCCAGGAAAAAAAGAGTATTTTCAAGCAGTTGAAAAGCTCTGCAGAAAAGAGGGAATCCTGCTGATTATTGACGAAGTCCAAACCGGCTTTGGCAGGACAGGAAAAATGTTCTGTTTTGAACACTTTGGCATCAAACCCGATATCCTCTGCACGGCAAAAGCCATTGCAGGGGGAGTTCCGATGGGTGCAACCTTCTGTTCTGCAAAAATAAAAGTACCGAAAAAAGCACATGGAACAACCTTCGGAGGAAATCCCTTGGCCTGCGCAGCTGCGATTGCAACCATAGAAGAGATTCAAAAGCGCAGGCTTGCAGACAATGCTGCAAACGTTGGTGGCTATTTTATGCGCGAACTCAAGAAAATCTCGTCGCCCCATATTATTGAGGTACGTGGCATGGGTCTCATGATTGGCATTTGTGTAAAAAAACCAGTGTACGAAGTGCTTGATGGACTGACTAAAAGAGGTGTGCTTGCCTTAGCAGCAGGAAGGAATGTTCTCCGTTTTCTTCCGCCGTTGATGATAACAAAAAAAGAGGTTGATGTGATCGTAAAAGCTGTAAAAGAGGTTCTTGGTTAAGAAGTTATTTATACCTCTTGGTGTTTCTCAAGAATATGGATATCACCATTAAAGAATCAACGCTGGACGAAGCGATCCGTATCAACAAACAGATCCCTGAGTTGGAAGAACCACATTTTACAAAAGCATACTGCGAACAAAAATGCGGAAGCAAAGAGAAGCTGGTTCTCATTGCATACCTAAACAAAGAACCGGCAGGCTATCTGATCGGATTTGACCATCATGAAGATGGATCATTCTACTGCTGGATGGTGGGCGTGCTTCTCAAGTTCAGAAGAAAAGGAGTGCTGACATCACTGATGCAGTACCAAGACAAGTGGGCAAAGAAAAAAGGATACACCGGCATCCGCTTGAAAACAAGAAACAAGAGACGAGAAATGCTTGCATATCTTGTGAAGTATGGGTTTTCTTTTGCACGTGTAATCAAAAAAGGCCATGAGACTCCTGAAGAGTATCGGATTTGCATGGAGAAAAAACTTTAAAAAACTTTAAATTTGGTGAGTGGAGAGAACGAGTACTGCAAACTATTGTGGCTTCCAGTTCGTCTTCGCCAGCTTCACATCGCTGTCTTGGATTGTCTTTCTTCCTGCATGTTCGGCAATAGCAACAGCCTGCTTAGAAAGCTGTTCTGCAATGCTTTGAAGAAGCTCAGTAAATGCGTCAACTGCATCTGCACTCACGCGCTTGGCTCCTGCATTGAGCAAAATACGCCCTACCGGAGCTTTCGGAAGTGTATAAACTTGTTTTTGACCCATACGAGACTCAGAACTTCCAGGATATATAAACATTATGGTTTTTGAAGGGTTTTTGAAAGGACTTTGAGCTCACAAACTTTAAATACAGCAGAAACCGCCGGCAAGACATGAAAAGCGTCATCAAAAAAGCCATGCGCGCCTTTGCCATGCAAAATGCAGTGAAATTCGGAGGCAAGGCAACTCCGGGTGCTGTGCTTGGAAAGATCTTCGGCCAATATCCTGATGAGAAAAAAAATGCACAGGAGATTCAAAAAGAGATCCAGCAAACGATTCAAGAAGTCAACACGATGACGCTTGCACAGCAAGAAGCTGAATTAATCGCGCTCACCGAAGAGCTTCCTGAACTGCTTGATGTGAAGGAACGTGATCAAAAACAACTCAAACCCTTGGAAAACGCAGAACAGGGAAAAGTCGTCATGCGTTTTGANNAAGTATAATGGAAAAATTATTCTGAGAATTGCTGACACCAACCCTGACAACATTGACAAAAATGCGTATCAGATGATTGAACAAGATTTCAAGTGGCTCTGCAGTGATCTGAAATATGGATGTTATGTGCAGTCTGACCGCATGGAAATGTATTACGAGTGGGCTTTGAAACTGCTTGAGGAAGGATATGCCTATGCCTGCACATGTGAACAAGAAGAGTTTAGAACAAAAGCACAGCAGATGGTGGATTGTCCGTGCAGAAAGCTGGGAAAAGAAGAGCGTCTGAAGCGCTGGCACCGCATGCTGATTACTCCTGAAGAAGGAAAGCCAGGAGAAGAAGGATATGAACAAGGAGATATTGCAATTCGTTTGAAAACCGATATGCACCATAAGAATCCTGCCATGCGTGACTTTCCGCTTCTGCGCATCAACGATGAACCTCATCCACGTCAAGGAAAGAAATATCGGGTCTGGCCCTTGCTCAATTTTGCAGTAGCTGTCGATGATCATGAGATGGGCATGACGCATGTGCTGCGCGGAAAAGATCATTATGATAATACCAAACGGCAGGAGTATATTTTTAATTATTTGAAGTGGAAGATGCCGGAGTACATCCATGTCGGAAGAATTAATTTTGAAGGTCTGCGTTTGAAAACAACTGAGACCCGGCATGCGATTGCAGAAGGAAAATTTACAGGCTGGGATGATGTGAGACTTCCGTTTATCCGCGCCTTGAAACGAAGAGGATACCAGCCTCCTGCTTTTGCAAAATATGCTGAAAGCGTGGGAGTAACGATGGTGGACAAAAAGGTCAATGCAACAGAATTCTTCAAAGCAATTAATGCATTCAACAAAGAGGTCATTGACGAGAAAACAGACCGGTTATTCTTTATCCACGATCCTGTTGCGGTAACCATCCACACTGCACCTGAATGCCGTGTTGAACTTGATAAACATCCTGAAAAGAGAAAAGGAGGAAGAGTTTTTAAGACAAAGGAAGATTTTTTCTTGGCAAAAACTGATTATGACATAATTCAGAATAGTACCGAGAAAGACATCATCCGGCTCATGGACTGCTTGAATTTTGTCAAGAAAGGCAATCGGCTGGTATTTCATTCTCTCGATTATGACACCTACAAGCAATCGGGAAAATTGATTATCCATTGGCTTCCTAAAGAACAGGAAGTTGTTGAAGTTGAAATGTTAATGCCTGATGCGTCGCGAATGACAGGAGTGGGAGAATCACGCGTCAATGACTTAAAAGTAGGGGATATCATCCAGTTTGAGCGAACAGGGTTTTGCAGGCTTGATGAGAAGCAGGGGAAGCGATACAGTTTTGTGTTTTTGCATCGATAAATGGGATGGGACAGGATAGAGTCCAAACCCCCACAATCTTTATAAAACAAGGAACGGTGAGTACCCTCAGAGGGAGGGGTGAGTGATATGACTGATCTACTCGTTGTAAAAGCAAAGCTCAAAGATGTCTGTGGAAGCTGTAATGTTGCAGGAGACCTTGCAGAGTCTTTAGATAAGAAGGCGCGTGAACTGATGAAAGACGCCGTTGCCCGAGCCAAGGATAACGGACGAAGAACTGTTATGGCAAAGGATGTCTCATGCAACTTTGTTGCTAAAAAAGCAGATGTCATGCTGGTTGTCCGTGCAAAATTGAAAGATGTTGCAGAAGGATGCAATGTTGCAGGAGACCTTGCTGAAGCATTGAATAATGCGCTGAATAAATGTCTTCTCAAAGCAGTGGAACGTGCAAAAGAGAACAAACGCAATACTGCGATGGGAAAGGATGTTTAGATAGGAATTATTTTTTCTATTTCTTGTTTTCTAATTCTTCTTTTTCTTCTCTCTTATTTTTTGATCTAAACTGACGATAAGCATTTGAATGCGTTTGAGCTGAGATTTTGCTTTCGGAGATGAACGCCTGCATGTTTTGTAGAGCTGTTTGACCTTGGCAAGCTCTTCTTCTAAATCAGAAAGCGTTTGCTTGGACTGATCAGGTTCTTTTCCCAGCGTTCTCAACAGCGATCCATAATGACCCTTAAATTCAATAGGCGAATGTCCTTCAGGCTGATCTACCGACGCTTTTCTGCGTCGCAGAAGGGAAGCTCGCGAAGGAGAACGCGAGGTCATACTGTTAATTAAGTGATCTTCTTGTTCATGAATCTGAAGGATATATTTTTCTTTGTTGATGGTGTCATTCACTTTTTCTTGAATCTGATCAAGCTGCTGCCGTAACAGACGAGGATGTTTTTTTGCAACCACATGTTTTTGGAAATGCATGAGATCTCTCCCCAACTGTTTCAGCGCAGAACCTGGTTCAGGCTTTGTTTGACGTTGAAGAACATGGACAACTGCACGGAAAAAACAGCGGAGCTGTGCTGTACGGCGAACCTCAGAAGGCAGAGGCCTCAAGGGAACAGGAGAAGAGGGAATCGGAGTGGGTGCATAGGGAGAAGTCTGCATATTCTGCGGTGGAAAAGGCATTGCCATACCTAGAACCATCCTTTTTTCTTTTGCTCAAAACCAGGAGGTGGAGGAAGATTTCCACTTTGCCCCATTCCACCCATACC
>DUFX01000052.1 GCA_013331695.1 Candidatus Woesearchaeota archaeon | reverse complement strand
GGCCAGTCTTCAGGAGGAAGCGGAACTCCATTTTCATCGCAATAGACAACCTGCACAGGAATCTGTATTTGCTGAGCAAGGTCGCCCAGCTGGCTTTCTGCAGTCACGACCAATGTCTGTTCTCCTGTTGGTGCATTGCCTTCCACAATCAAATTTACAGGAAGTGCTGATCGTGATCCTGCACTCACCGGATCATAATATTGTGTTTTTCCGCCGGTGATCTGTGCACTGAGATCGTAGGTATTGGTAAAATCTGCAAGATTGGTAAGCACGGTTGGAACCTCAGTTCCAAAGTCTTTACAGATCGGCATGTCTTTCAAGGAAAGCGGTGCACTGAAACCATACGCATAGTGCTGTGCAATNNTCTGTTTTTCCTGGAGCAACAACCAGTTCTTGTTTTGAAAGAATCGCAGCATTTCTCAGTTCTTCTTCAGCAAGCATACGAGGTCCTGCAATCTGCAGAACTTCAAATTGATAGACTTCAAAAAATCCACTTGGATTTCGTACGGTAAACTCAAAGGGTGCAGGAGTGCACGGTGGTGTTACAGATTGTGCTTTTTTGAGCTGTACTTGGAGGTTTTCACATGCTTTTGCATGGACTTGGGTTGAGAGGGTTGCAGATTGATCAAAGACACTNNCAGGATAGACTTGAAATTGTTCTTGGACTGCTTGTGCAGGTGCAAGAAGCGGTGTAAAGAGGAAACTGATCAAGAAGAGTGCAAGAAAGAGCTTCATGATCTGTTGTATTTTAGGCATTTTGGCCGTAAACTGAGCCTTCATAACCATGTCCCCCAAGCCTTGTATACCCTTTCATTACACTTTATTTTTACTACTTGGCAATCGTGCAATTATATATAAACGTTGCGGTTCAGCCTGGATCACGTATATAAAGGGTATTTAAACCGCAGAGAAACCTTTTAATAATATAACTGATCGCATACCGATATGGTTTTCACTGAAACAGGAACAGAAATCGCACTGCATGCAGGAACGAGTTGTAGTTCAGGAACCTGCGGTGCAGGAATTGCACAAAACCCTGTGCAGTCATTAACTCCAGAAGATCAGCGTATGCTCGCCGCCTTCCGCCCCGAAACTGTGGAAGCGGCCGTAAAAAAGACCATTGAAACGTATAAACTTTTTTCCTATACTGATAAAATCCTCGTTGCTTGCAGTGGTGGAAAAGATTCTACCGTTATTTTGCATATGCTCAAAAAATTTGGCTATGCCATTGAAGCAATTACCGTGAATGCACACATTGGATGCTATACCGATGAAAACCTCCGCAATCTGCGCGAGATGTGTGCAAAAATTGATGTCAAACTCCATGAAATCTCATTCCGAAAAGAG
Source organism: Candidatus Woesearchaeota archaeon (assembly GCA_013331695.1). Taxonomy (GTDB): domain Archaea; phylum Nanobdellota; class Nanobdellia; order Woesearchaeales; family UBA12501; genus UBA12501; species UBA12501 sp10192u. The sequence goes on along the minus strand of DUFX01000052.1, from coordinate 2,176 downwards.
TTTGGAAAATCACTCTGTTATATTCAATCTATTCTCAAAGCAAAAGGCTATGATTACAAGAACTGTCACACCTGCGGTGTTCTTCGAAGATATCTCTTAAACAAATACAGCAAACCCCTGCATCCTGATGTGATTGTGACAGGACACAACCTTGACGATGAAGCTCAAGCAGTGATGATGAATCTGTTTCGAGGCAACCTCCAAGTCTGTGCAAGAATTGGACCGAAAACAGGAATGGTTCATGATTCTAAAACTGATCATAACAGCGCAACAAAGAAAAAATTTGTCCAACGTGTCAAACCCTTATACTTTGTTCGCGAAAGCGATGTGGTGAAGTACTCCAAACTTCACAACTTTCCGGTGTATTATGGAGAATGTCCTTGTTCCTCTGACACCTATCGCCGAGAAATGAAGGATATGTTCAAAAGCTTTGGCGAGCAACGCGATGAGGTCAAAGAGCATATTATTAAATCTTTTATCAGTATCTCAGAACCTCTGAAAGCTCATTTTATGCAGGCTGAAGGAGGAGCGATTCAAGAATGTCTGATCTGCGGTGAGCCAAGCAGTAAGGATATTTGTAATACCTGTGCCCTTCTTGCAAAGCTACGGGACAACAAGATTATTAAATCCTAGCAACGTGCTTATCACCTATGATCGATCTTGTTTTTCCTCAGCAAACACTCGAAGCAAACGAAGAAGCCTTTATTACAGTTGCTGAAAAGCTTGAGCATTCCGGCTTATTGTTTCTTTATGAAAAAGTAGACAAGCAAGTTGTTGAGCGAATCAAAAAGCTCCAGCAGAAGACCCAACTCAAATTCTTTATCGGACTGAAAAAAACAAGTGCAAATCTCGATCATCGCATCGAGAATCTTCCTATCTTTCCGGATCTCAACCTTATTGTTGCCGAAGGCCCTGACCATGCGCGCCATTGTATTGAAAAGCTCGATGTTCAGCTGGTCTATAACTTAGAAACTTCCCTGCGGGGAGATGCACCGAAACAACCTCAATCCGGATTTAATCACATTCTTGCAACGATTGCTCATGAGAAAAATAAGATCTGGGGGCTTTCATTTTCTCTGCTTCTTGCTTCACGCGGTATGAAGCGCACACAGTTGCTGGGAAGAATCAAGCAAAACATCAAACTCTGCAGAAAATACAAGGTGCAGATGTGCTTTGCTTCCTTTGCAACCCATCCCTACCAGATGCGGGCCTGGCGGGATCTTGTTAGTGTTGGCCAGATCCTCGGGATGACACCCGGAGAGGCGAAGAAGGCGGTGTTGGGGGCGGCAACCTTCCTTCCTGCCAACCCCTGATTCTTCGAGACAATCTTTATAAACATAAACGGCTGGAAACAATACTGGTATGGAGCAGCAAAAGAGGAATTATAAACTACTTTTAGGCATCTTTTTCTTATGTATATTTTTTCTCCTTTCTTTCGAACTTGTTTCTTCTGCATGTATCATCAAAGCGATTCCTAACAGCGATGTTCTTGATTATTGTTATACAGCTCAAGAGCCAAGAAAAAATGTTGAACGAAAACAAGGAGGAGATAACCTTGTTTGTGCATTTAAACCGAAAGACGATCGATCTGCCGAATATAAATGTCTTTCCAGAGATCAAGTTGCTCAAGAACAACTCACTTTTTGTTGCCAGGCACCTGAATCAGATATCACAAACAATCAATTTGCATTTGTTACGACATCAGGTCTTGTTTCTTTTGCTAGGGGGCGCCAGGGCCAAGAAAGTAATTTTCACCTTCGCTGCTACCCTGGTAAAATTCAAAATGATGGTTCTTGTCAACCCACTGTTCCTTCTGTTCTCTCCCAGCCAGGACGAGTGATTAGTGATACTAATGCAGCTAATGAATTTCTGTGCCGAGAAAATGAGGTTGTTTGTGGTGCAAAACATATTGAAGTGAAAGATTCAGTTCCCAACTTTCAACTTCCACAGTTTCTTCAGACCATAGGCGGATCTTTCAGTTGTTGTACTCTTCCAGCCGGTGCAAGTACAAATTTAGATGACAAAAATGTTATCTCGGCAGGGTCAATAAATGGTGTGAATGATGTTAATCTCCATGTCTGTGCGCAAGATCGTGCTGTGTGTGGTTTTACATACATCAGTGTCGAGACCGATGAAGTTATTCTTGATCCAGACATCCCTCCTGTTCCACCAGAAG
>DUFX01000068.1 GCA_013331695.1 Candidatus Woesearchaeota archaeon | reverse complement strand
TACTTCTTTACCTGCTCTCCAAACAGCTCCTTTTCAATCGCCTCTTTATCCCTAAGTCCATTCAAAATTTTATTGTTGATCACCAAGGTAGGTACGGTTTTGACTCCATAAATCTCCTTGATCGCTTGGATAGCAGGATTTTCAATGTGGAAATCAAACGAATAAATATTCAAGTCCTCAAACTTTTTATGGAGGGTTGAAAGCACATATCCCTGTTGTTCACAGTCTGCACAATCCCCTAAGTTTGAGTAAAAGTACAAAATCCAAGGGTTATTTTGTTTGCATCGTTCATTTGCCTTTTTTGTCAAAAGCCAGTGTTTAATCTCAAGCAAAGAATAATACTCCTTCAAACTCAGCACGTCTTCATTTTTCTTGCCGAGCTTGCTCTCCATATAGTCTAGCTTGCCCCCAATCTCAAACAACTGCTGAGTCAAGGAGGAGGCATTGATGCTCTCGCACGGATGTTCGGTTAACAAGAGGTACTGGAGTTCTGTTCCTGCTGTCTCAATCTGAATCTCATTCTGAAGCAGACTAATCTGGCTCAGTTTATCATCACTGACTGCAGAACCCACCCAAATTCCGATCACAAAAATCAGTGCAGTCAAGGCAAAGGCAGCAATATACTTGCTGGTTTGCAATGTTCTGAGGGGAGGTTTGTGATTTCCTTGGTCCATACACTTCGGATTTTGCACGGCTTATTAAATGTTTTTCTTTATAGGCACTGCCCCGAACCTCGCTTCGCTCGGGGGCGAGCATCAACTCGCGCTTTTGTTTTTAATACTTGAATTGACGTTCCCCGGATGAGACGCAATTTGAGCGAAGCTCAAATGCGCATCCGAACGAATACGTTCGGATTGCGTCCCTCTTGTCAATCTCATAAGAAACTCAATAAGCGCTCATGAAAGATGCTCGCCCTGCATTCGAGGCAGTGCCATCAAATGTTTTTCTTTCCCCACGCAATCTTCTTCTTGGTTGCTTTGGCATAACCTGCAAGCGCCCACCAGTAGGCAAAAATCACCCAATAAAAGAGCAAGTAGAGCACATACGAAAACTTCACATTACTCTGTTCTTGTGAATGCTGTTTGGCAAGGTACAGTACCACCAGACCTGTTCCCAGCGAGATCAGCGCAAGGATAAACAAGGGATCCATATTCAAGAAAAAGAGATCCAGTTTGATCTTCAGCAACGGCAAAATGTCAAAATTGATGGCAATCAAATTATTGATAAAATCATATCCATCAACCGCTGTTTTTACAATTAAATATCCAAGAAGGAGCATCACCAGGCCAACCGAAACAAACGCCGCAGGGAGGATAAACATTCCTAAGTTCCCATATTTCCTTGCAAACAAGTGTTTATAGTGCAGCACATTATTCAAAAATCCGAGGTACCATCGTCTTCGCTGATGCATCAATGCCTTAAATTTGGTTAAACCAACGGTCCAGACAACACCATCTATGGTATTCTCAATTTCATAGTCTTTGCTTTGGATGCGCAACGCAATTTCAATGTCCTCAGTGAGATTATTGACATCGTATCCTCCGTATTGGTCAAAAAACTTCTTGCGGTAGATCGTAAAAGGACCGGGAGTCACATGAATACTGCCAAAATAGGAAAACACTTTTCTTAAATACACCCCTACTAAAAATTCAATCGCCTGAATCCGTTGCAGGAAGGTCTGCGGTTTCAGAATTTTTAATGAGGGAGTAACAGCCATCACATTTGGATTTTCAAAATAGCCAATCATCTTTTTCAAGCAGTCAGGTTCAACAAAGGAATCTGCGTCCAAGGCGCCAAACAATACCGTGTTTGCATGCACCAAGGCAAAATTCAAGCTGTCTCCTTTTCCGGTGTTTTCTTTGGTAAACACTTGCACTCCTTGTGCTTCAAACTGCTTTGCAATCTCATACGTCTTATCTTTGCTTCCATCATCCACAACGATAATACTCAGTTTCTTTCTCGGATAATCCAGTTTGAGGAGAGACTCAATCGTTGCCGCAATCGTCTCTTCTTCATTGTACGCAGGAACTGCAATGGTCACAGAAGGAAATTGTTTGGGTGGGTCGGGATTCTTCAGTTTTTCTTTATGTTCAAAAAATGAGATAAACAAAAGCAGTGCAGTGAAGAGGCCGAAGAAGGAGGTGATATAAAGAAGAGCAGTTCCAACAGTGATCAAGCCTGTTTCAAATCCTTGCATGGCGCTTTTCCTCTCCCTTAGTCCTCTGTTGTTCTTTACCTTCTTATCCTCTTTGAACCTGCCAAATCTCTGTATTGGAGGAAGTAAAGATCCGTTTAAATAGTTTCTCGTTGTCGAGGTACACCAAGAGCCCTTGTTTTTTGCTGTTCCAGAGGTCTTCCTTCATCTTTTTGTCAATCACGATAAACTGGATATGGTGTTGTTCAAGGAGGCGTGTCAATGTTTGCTGGTCAGGGGGGTAGAACAGGCGGTAGCTTGCTTCAAATGCTTCCTCGAGGTTGGGAATGGTGTAAAATGCACCATCCAGCAGGACCTTTCGTTTTGCCAAATATTCAACAACAAAACCGTTGATATGGCTCGTTAAGACCACATCATCCGTGNNCCCTGCAGTATTTCAAGGCCTTCTTTCATGTCCTGCGTTGCTCCGCCTTGTGCTGTTGGATTCATAAATGAGATCGTTGAAAACAGCAGTCCGCAAATAACAACCAGAAGCGTGAGATTTTTGAGCAAGGTAAATCGCCAATACAAGTTTCGTAAGGCTGTCAATCCCAAACCCATGTAATATGCCGCCAGCCAGAGCAGGTAAAAGAAGATGGTGTTCCCATACCAAAAGACAAGCGTAAAGAGTGTGATGATCAACAGATACATCATCAGATGTTGTTTTTTATTTTTCCATGATTCATAGAGTCCGATGCCAAGCAAAACAAGAGAAAATGCCCCGAAGCCAAGGTATGCCCCCAAATCAGAAATACTCAGGGGGATCAGGGTCGCGAGGCTGTGTTCAATCTGGTAATATACATAATACCCAGTGGGTTTGAATATAAGAAAAGCCAGTATGCTCAATGCAACGGCAAGAAGGACATACACCCACTCCGACATCCACGCTCTCTTTTTTGATTCCCTTCCTTTCTTTATGCCATACCACAACGCAAGCACGATAGCAAGGCCTGCGTGGAAGAGGCTGAACATTGAAACCAAAAATAAACAAATCACTGCCGTAAGCTTTCCTGCGAGGGTTAACCATTCTTCTGATCCTGTATGTGCATATGTTTTTGTTGCAAGATATGCTCCGAGCAACAGCAGGAGCACTGCAAAACTGTGGGGGTTTGGCGTTGTAAACAGGTAAATAAATACCGGCGACAAAACAAATGGAAGCATAATCAACAGGCGTTCAGTCAAGGAAATATCAAGATGCTTCAAAAGAAGAAAAAACAGCAGACTGCTTAAAAGACCTAAGAGAAGACCCAGGATAAGCGATCCTGTCTCCAACCCGAAGATACGGCCAGTGAATGCTAACAGGCGATGATACGGCGTGACGAAGAACTCCCTTCTCTCATCAATCGGATGTATTGTCCTCTCCTCTTGTATGCGGCTTTCAGCAAGCATGAGGTGGGCATAGGATTCTTCACCCAGGAGCGTTTCATTTCCGAGCATCCATCGGATAAAGACAGGAGCAAGGAGGACCATCAAGGTTACGGCTATGAATACGTACACAAACACTTTTTTCCTATCATACCTTGGGTTTTCTTTCATGGTATCGTCTCTCCCATTTTACAGCTCCCTTACTTTACAAAGCACTTTGAAAATGGACACTTCTTGATTCTGATAGACCCTTCGAAAACATTGCGGTTGTCGTTTTGCAGTATTTAAGATCACATACTCTTGCAGCCCGTAAAAAATACGGGAGCGTTGAGAAAGATAAAGATAATCCACCTTGTATTTTTGAAGCCGTTTCATAAGTACGATGGAATTCTGTGTGTAAAACAGGTCTTTTACGTCGTCAAAAATAATGCCGGGATTTTCAATAAAAAAGAAGTTGGTGTCCATTACATTTTTCCTTTTGGCAATGGCCGCAATGCTGTGCCCTTCCCGGGGAGCTCCGAGAACAACCTGATTTTTTCTCGTGTTTTTCTCAATCCACTCCAATGCCTGAACTTCTTCTTGGCTGAGTGCATCCTGCATGGACAACGAAGTAAAATAAAGAGAAGGAATCGTCGTAAATGCAACAAGGACAAGAATAAAGCCCATCCAGACCATCAATTTGAGTCTGCTGAACCTCGTTTTTTCAATATACAGAAAGGTGGATTTATACAATTCTGAAAATAAAATGCTTAATGCAACCCCTATAATCATCAATGCAAGCTCAAGCCGTATCAACCGTGCCCACAGCAGGCCTCCGGATGCAAAAATAAGAGCTATAAGCAAATATTCTTTTTTTCCTTTTGTTTGAAACAGGTAATGTGAAATTGCATACAAACCATACAAAAGCGGAATAATTCCTATGAGGGGGATGATCATTGCAAGATCAACCTGTCGAAAGTATGCGTCGACAATCTGTTCAGGAATATTCTGCCAAATAACCCCTAAACCATGCATGAGGAATGCTTTTTTATACATAATCAACTGGACCCACAAAAACAGGAAGAGGCAAAAGAGAAATACTTCTTTCTCGATGGGTTCTGCCTTGAGTTTTTCTAATTTGAGAAGGATAAAATAGACCACTAAAGCCAATAACAAAACAAGCGTCATGTTGTTGAGCAAGGTTAAGAGAAAAAAGAGAAAGATAAACTGATAGACATAGCGAAGCCGAGGATGTTTTTCTGCAAGAGGAGATGTCGTCTCTTCTGCACCTTTGTAAAAACAATACACCATGTAAAAAAAGAGGGGTATTGCAAGGGTATAGGGCGAGATGCTGTTGATGGTTTCTGCAAAAAAGATAGGGATAAACCCGGAAATAAATGCTGAAACAAGCGCTGCTTCAGGATCTCCGGTAAGGTCTTTTGTGGTGAAATACACTACAAAAATCAAAAGCGATGCAAAGAGGTTCGGAATCAGTTTTCCAACAAACTCCGGCGAAAAAAACAGCGTAAAAAAGGCAAGTACATAGTCATACAAGGGTTGAACAAGATTGGTTCGTCCTTGGTAGCTTAATTCATCTTCAACAAGCGGTTTGAATGTTTCTCCGATCTGTTCTATCTGTCTGAGATGATAATACGCTTGATCGCCGGTAAAAGTATCCGTTGAAAATGCGTAATACAGTCGTATTCCAAAAGTCAGAAGAAAAACAAAAACCAACAGTACGGTTATCCAGCGTTGATCAAAGAGAAAGCGTCGTTTTTCCAAGGATTCTCTTGACCTGTGTTTTTCTTCTTGTTTTTGGTTATTTTTCCTTTGCATGTCCCGCATATCCTCTTGTATACCCTTTCTTTTCAGCTTTAATCTATAAATATATTTAGAAAAACATTTAAAGGCCCCGTCGTTCTTTTTCTTGTCATTTGAGAGGGAAAATAGACAAAGGAATGGGCAAAGGAAAAAGAGAAAAATCCCCTCCCAAACGATCACAACAACCATTAATAAAAGAGTTATCCCTAAAGGGGTGTTATAAGCATATGACAAAACCACGACTTTCTACAGGAGATGTCCTGTTTGACGAATTTCTGCAAGGCGGCTATGAAATCGATGTGATCAGCACGATTTTTGGCCCTTCAGGATCAGGAAAAACCAACCTCTGCCTTATCTCCCTTGTCGCAACCATTAAAGCTGGAAAAAAAGTGATCTTTATTGACACCGAAGGGGGTTTTTCCCTTTCACGGCTGGAACAAATTGCTCCTGATTTCAGAACTTTTCTTGACAACATTCTCATTCTCAAGCCGACCAATTTTCAAGAACAAAAACGTGCATTTGAGAAGCTCCAGCAGGTAGTCGATGATCGGGTGGGGTTAATTATTGTTGACGGCGTTTCTATGCTCTATCGTCTTGAGCTGGGAAAAACCGATGATGTGTATCACGTCAATCGTGAACTCGGCCAGCAGATTGGCATGCTGACCGAAATCGCACGAAAAAAAGATATCCCCATCCTTCTCACGAATCAAGTCTACTCAAGTTTTGATGAACAGGACAAAGTTAACATGGTGGGCGGTGATATTCTCAAATACGGAAGCAAGTGCCTGCTTGAATTAGAAAAACTGCACAGCAGTAAGCGAAGAATTCTGATTAAGAAGCATCGTTCGCTTCCTGAAGGACGCGCACTTGTATTTGATATTGTGCAGGAAGGAATGCGGACAGGAGAGACGTACGAGAAGCCTGTTCAATCCTCTGCTCCTCCTCCACACGAGTAATACTTTTGTAATGCGTAATGCTCTTGTAATACCCTTACTCTTCTTACTCATCCGTAAAATCTTCCAATGGCAAAGTCATGTCTCCCATACTTCTGAGTTTCATGTACTCGCGTGCAAGGATCCAGAAGAAAATTCCTAAAGCTTTCTTTCCCTTGTTATTGCACGGCACCACTAAATCAAGATTATTTGCCTGGTTGTTGGTGTCGCAGAGTCCGACAATGGGGATGCCTGCCTTTACTGCATCTTGTACTGCGTTGCGGTCAGGCCAAGCATCGGTGACGAGCATAACTCTTGGTTGGATAAAGGTTTTTAATTCAAGGTTGGTCAGAATACCGGGAGGATAACGCCCCGGAAAGACCTTTGCTCCGGTTGCTTTATGGAATGCACGCAAGGGCTTCCAGCCATTTTCTCTTCGCGAAACGAGCAGGATTTCTTCAGGTGCATAGACTGCAAGCATCTTTGCGCAGAGCGCAAGTCTTTCGTCAATTTTTTGGAGGTTCAAGACAAACAAGCCATCAGGTCTTGCTTTGTAGATGAACTGCTCCATATAATTGGTTTTAAATTTGGTTCCAATATGGATCCCTGCTTTCAAGTAGCTTTCTAATGGTACTAACATCGGTTTTTGTTCTGCCATAATTTCACCAGAGTAAGCAAAAGAAATCGTCTTGTTCTTTTGCTGTTTCTACTATCGCCCAAACAGCGTTTATTCAGTCCAGTCAGATCATACAGATCTGCCTGCCAACCTGAATAAGGGGCTTTAGAATGCTTAAAACCGCCAGGTGATATTTAAAGGTATGGGTAACCTTTGGCCATATTTTTGTTATATTCCTGAATGGGGGTAGGCAGGTACAATAAGCTTTTGTTCTTCACGTTTTTCACGAGAATCATAATACTGTCTTATCTCTGGCTTGACGCAGGCAACAAGATCAACAAGTTCAGCAAGATTCAGGTCTGCTTTGCAGAGACTTTTAAGAAGTGTTGCACCACGGCAACC
>DUFX01000028.1 GCA_013331695.1 Candidatus Woesearchaeota archaeon | reverse complement strand
CAATATGGTGCAGTATATCGATCCAGAGGAGTGTTCGATGATGAGATGTTAAACGTCGCTGTAAAGATTCCTAAAGGGGATCCTGATGAAGCTGCCATACAATTACGTCATGAAGCTAATCTGATGAGACATGCAGGCTGTTCACAAATAGTTGATCTCTATGACGCATCGTTCGATGAATCGCATCCGTATCTGGTAACAGAATATGTACCGCATACACTATATGAACTCATGCTTTCTGGTCGGATGAACCAGAGTATCATTCGCACTCTCGTCACCCAGACTCCTGATTTGTTGAATATGATGCGACGGCGGAATGTGGTCCACCTTGACTTGAAACTTGACAATCTTGGGTTGGGAAGTTATTTTCCAGGGGAAAAACCTGACCTGATGGACCCTAAAAGTCAAGTGCTTGTGGCGTTCGACTTCGGATTAGCGGTTTCCTTAGGAAAGATGGGGAAACGCTACATCGCCCATGCAGGAACACGAGAATTGAATCCCCAGTATCCGCCGGAGTTTCTGGAAAGTAAGGAAGTCAATGCAACAACGGACACGCATATCATGGGCCGCGTCCTCGGCTGGTGTATTGCGGGAACAGATGCAAATTCGTTGGCTGATGTTGTACAGCAGGCAACTGCCATTCATCAGAGAGCGCCACCTCCTTCGTTCCTACAACTGTATAACTCCATGACTCAACACGACCCTGCACGACGTCCTGACCCACAAAAGCTTGTAGATCTCGCGGGGAAAGTTGCGGATGATTTGGATGTGCGTCAATATTTCTTCTCGCAAATAGTGGAGCTGGACGTGCAACGAAGCCATGGTGTCTGGTCGGTGAGCGACGAGCCGACAAGTTCTATATTAAACAGGATCTCCCTCGAAAGTCCACAATCCACGATGTGACCATTATACTTTTCATGGGAGAATCATTTTGAAATGTTGGGTATTCTTGTGTTCACTCCTCTTTAGGGGTTAATATACCGAAAGTCTTATAAAGAAGGGTCATTTCTTAGGTTAAGATGGCCTTAAAAGCCTTATAGAGGTGTTTAAAAGCCAATAAAACAGTTTGGGGTGCCCCATATGAGCAAAGTGCTAGCAGTATTATTCGTCTTGCTGACTGTTTTGACGCTCGTAGGATGCCAAAAAGAAGCTCCTGCACAGCCTCAAGAACCTCAGGCAAGATTCGTAGCGCCTGTATCTTTACAAGGAGCTACAGCTAAAGCCGGATACCAAACACTGACGACAACCATTACGGGTGTTGTGAGCGGTGTCCAAAGCACACGATATGGTCAACATGTCGTGGAAGTAACACGAACAGACAAAGCAGTCGCTGTTCCAGAATTGTACACCACCAAGGTGCAGCCAGGCCTCTTTGCAAAAGGAGACAAGGTTGTGGGAACGCTGAATGTCTACGACGAACTGGTTGCTTTAAGAAAGCAATAAGCTTGTTGCATCGTGTTTGATTTTTTTGTTTTTTTTGTTTTTATTATCTTTTTCAAAGCATTTTTATATGAAAACGAATTCCTTGACGTATCATAGTGGAGGATAAAAATGGTAGAAGTAACACGTGTTGACGGATTTTTAGTTAATCATGCAAACGCTCCTGGCGGAAAGCAATTTCGCTTTTCATCTGAACAGTTGAGGCGATTTTCCGGTTATCTGAACCTTTTAGAAAGAACGTACGATTCTGATCTGCTTGATCCTGAATCTGTAATCCGAGAAGAACTAAAACTGACAAAATTAGGAGGCTATGCAACACCGCACGTGATTGTTGTTGCTGAAGAAGAAAAACCTGAAGCAGAGAAACTTCCCAGAGATGTTGTGGGTGCTGCCTCAGGAAATATGATGCCTGTGAAATTTGGCGACGAACCAACAGACAGAGCGGCCTTTGGAATACTCTCGTATTCAGCGCCTGAAGTTGCTGGAATTAATAATCCAACGTACCGAGCAGTTGAGAGATTAACAAGCGAGCTTGAAGCTATTGCAAGGAAACGAGGACGTCCTTATTTTGGAGATGTTGTTGAATCAGAACCTGGAAAAGTTGATATTTATCGAAGCTGGGGATTCCAACGTTTAGATGGAGTACCCTATGTTCAACCGGTTCTCGATTGGAAACGCGATGGAACACCTGCAAAGAAAGAAGTAGAACTTCCTTTAATGTATCATAAATTTTCTAAATATTCTGGATCTCTTTTACACCCAGCAGATTTGAATCTTCTTCGCTGGCTTCGTGGACAACCAGACACCGATAATACTATTTTTCGCAACTTCGCTCTCGAAGTCGTGAACGCACTTTATGATTGGACTGTTCCATCACAGGATGAATTCCCACAGCTGAGAGATGGACGAGCAGAACGCAATGCTGTGCAGTATCATGAAACCATGAGAGACAGAATTTTAGATGCTATCGTCAAACCAGGAAACGAAGTTCGCCTGGTTTAAGCATTTTTTTATTCAATTTCTTTATTGCAGTATACTATAGTAAATGACAAAATATTTTATACAAATTGTTGTCATTTACTAATAAGCCAATGACTTATTTGGATAACTATATATGTCATTGGCTATAACTATAATAATAACCATTACTTTTCTTTGCTGCATCATTTTAAACCACGCTTTGCGTGGCTTAAACCAGCGCTCGCATAGCGAGCGCTGGGCTTAACCGCNNTATTCTTGTTATTCTGTACCTAACTAGATCTCTACAAACTTTATATATCCGAACGTTCTTCTAGGGGAGATGGCCGGGACTCTTTTTGGGTTGGACTTGCATGGTTTGAGAAGAGGAAGAACAGAAAAGCTTGATCTTCCGGTTCCTCAGCACGGTCAAAGAGGAGCTCTTTTTGTCCGCAATCCTGAATATTCTTTTCAATGGATGAGTGAAGATCCTGTATTCTGGCTGTTAGAGCGTTTGCATCCGAGCCCAACTGCAAAATTTGATGCACTGTATCACAGGCTTCTTGTCGATGGCGGCATGACCGTGGATGATTTTACTCGATCACTATCTTTAGATGAAGAAGATTTCTTGCGCGTGCACACGCCAAAATATTTGGAGCATCTTGAACGTGTTGCAAAACGATTTTTTGGTTATGGGGGGCTACTCTCAACAGTGGGCCGGCTGGACTACACGCCAACGGTTCCCAAAGTCTTAGATTTTGCAAAAGCTTCCTGTGCAGGAACCTACCATGCTGCAAGACTTGCACAGGAGCAGGGATTTGCCATGAACCTGAGCGGAGGCTTTCATCATGCATTTGCTGACCATGAAGAAGGCTATTGTCATTTGAATGATGTTGCTATTGCCATCAGAAGACTGCAGGTTGAAGGAAGGATCACAACAGCGCTTGTTGTTGATTGCGATGTGCATAATGGCAATGGAAATGCAACGATCTTCCACGGTGATCCCCGTATCCGTATCTTGGATCTCTATCAGGCGGATAATTTTTATCCAGCGACAAAGATTCCTTCAAGTCATTCGGTTCCTTTATCATCTGAGGATCATATTGATGACAAACGGTATCTTTTTGAGCTCAAACAGGGGCTTGATCGGGTTATGGACTTCGAGAAACCTGATATCATTTTTTATCTTGCAGGCGCTGACCCGCACGAAGGTGATCGTTTAGGTGGATTCAAAGTTACACACGCAGGACTTGAATCTCGAGATCGCTATGTTTTAGCGATGGGACGCAACAATAGTATTCCTGTTGTTGTCGTGACTGCCGGAGGCTATGGAAATAAGCTTGAAGATGTGGTGCAGGTGCATTATAACACCGCAATCGCAGTGAGAGATTTTGCAAAAGATACCCATCGAGCTCGTGCATTCAGCGCAGATGCGGCAAGATAAACCACATGAGCATAAAGAACACCGAAACTGCCATCACAACATACATCAGCGTTTTATCATTCCCAAAACCAAAGGGAATAGGGCCGAAGAAGCCTCCGACTGCGACTTTGACATTACTGCCTTTAGTATGCTTCTCGTTTTGTGATTGTTGAGATTGAAGCATCATGCCAAGAAAAACTATAATAAAACCCACAATAAGAATAACAACACCCAAGCTTATGAGATTGACAGGTTTCATACAGGAAAGAGAAGAAAAAAGAATTTAAAAGGTTTATGGAATCTAATTACACGTCGATCCGCCGCGCGTTCGTGAAGGTTTCAGAACTTTCAAAACACGGCCAGTTCCCTGCGCTCCGGTTGTCGTGGTTTTTCGTTTTCCTAATCCCGATTGATAGACAAACTCAACTTCACAGCCGAGCATCGGTCTCCAATCTTGTTTGGGATCGACACGAACAAACTTACGGCCAGGTGCACGAATATTTCCGTTTGCTTCGATAACGCCAACTTCAACTTTTTTTACCAAACTGCTCACCTTTTTTATCTTCGTTTACTGAGAATTTTTGTAATGCGCGCTTTTCCGTCTTTTTCAACTTCATATTCAACCATATGCCTGTTAACTTGACGGAGTGTTAAGTCAAATCCGGGAAGCACATCAGTCTTGGCTGCTCCACGGCTTACCGTGCGTACGCCATGACGAACACCAGAAGGAGAACTTCGGCTTCCTGTAACAATTTTACCTTCAACCATACCTGTTTTTTTAACCATACAATCACCTTTTCAATCAGTATAACTTATATAGGGGTGTATGCAGTACTCCTTTATTAATATTGTCGTTCAGAAAAGCAGGGAGTGTAGTTCTAACGTTTTTGTGTTTTTCGTAGTTTCTGAATAAATCCCACGCATAAAATAAAGACTAAAACCAGCAATCCAAAACCAACTTTTGAACGAGATTCAAAGTAGATCCACGTTGAAGTAAAGGTTGTTAACACCGCACCTGAAAACAAACCATAGAGGATACTGCTGTCCAGCGGAACAAAGATAGCAACCAGCATGGCAATCAGATTGATAATGCTGAGAACAACATATTTCCAGCCATCGTATTGGCGTTTTTCTGCTTCAAATGCCAGGCGTTTCTCCTCTTCTTCACGGGTGCATTTCTGGCGGGATTCATAGAGACCATCTTGCGGTGAAAGAGTTTTAGCTTCTGGGCGCACTTCGGGAGCAGGCTGGGCAGGATAAGGATACTTGAGGTAGCAGTCATCGCCGCGATAATAACTATTGCTCCAGGAATATTTTGTAAAGAAGACATTGGTTCCGAGGTAGACCATCGGGATATAGAGAAGCAGGACAATAACAGCGTACAAGACTTTTCTCCAGTCGAATGCGTTGGATGCCATGGGGGATGGTCAGCATGGTGGATTTATAAAGTTAGCGTAGTTTTTCGAGAAATGCTTCGCGAGTTATTTGCATGTCGCGTTTGATAATTTTGGTAAGCAAACCAGGACCGATTTCTTCGCCACTATTGGTGAGGAATAACCGTTTTTCGTCCATCAGGATGATGATANNACATTTTTTGTTGAACCGAGATAAGCCCGAATCGCTTCCTTTGTCCTTTCAAGAAGTTGATCCATAGTTTTCGCCTGCGTATGACAGCCCGGAAGTTCAACTACATCAGAAATAAGCCAGTCATCTTCATCCTTTTCAATAACAAGAGTAAACTGTTTTGTCATGGGAATACAAGAAACAACAAAAGTATTTAAAGGTTTGGATAATCTCCAGAAACAAATTTATCAAATTTATACAGTCAATGACAACACACGGGCCTGTAGTTTAGTGGCTATAACGTCGCTTTCACAGAGCGAAGGTCGAGGGTTCGAGTCCCTCCGGGCCCATCAAGTATTTCTTATAGTTTTAAGTCATCTTTTTAATAAAAATAAGTTCAATTTCTAATTTACTGCATCATCCCTGGCCACGCTTTGCGTGGTTTTGCCCCGCGCCATAGGCGCGGGCTCCATAATTACTTGACCCGACGCTATGCGTCGGGGCTCAGGCGCGCGATACGCGCGCAAGTTGTGATGCAGAAGAGAAGTTATTATAATTATTATAAACGTAGAAAAGAAGATTGAACTGTTATCCCTCAACGGTTATCCATCACAATCTTTAAAAGTACTCTTCACCAAGAAAACAATATAT
Organism: Candidatus Woesearchaeota archaeon; assembly: GCA_013331695.1. Taxonomy (GTDB): domain Archaea; phylum Nanobdellota; class Nanobdellia; order Woesearchaeales; family UBA12501; genus UBA12501; species UBA12501 sp10192u. The sequence goes on along the minus strand of DUFX01000028.1, from coordinate 15,782 downwards.
GCTTCGCGTCTATTCGAAAAAGAGGGGAAAGATCGTTCCCGGTATGCTCCGCGATATTTCTGCAGCACGAGTTGATTGGATTGACTGCTTAAGTCCAACGCTCAAAGAACAGGAAACCATTTCAAAACGCTTTGGGATACCGCTTGCCGATATTGATAAGTTGCTTCGCAAAGAAATAAGACCTCACGTCTACTCTGGAAGACGATTCAGCGCAATTGTTCTTGTTGCGCCGTATCACAGCCTGAAAAGCAAAGCCATCAAAAAAGCGCCCTTGGTCATTTTTGTCAACAGCGACAAGGATATTCTCACGCTTCACAACAAGCCTTTTGAAGCATTTGATGAGCTCATTAAGGATTTTGAAAGCAGACCTGAAATTTTTAGGAATCCGACAAAATTCCTGTACGAACTCCTTGACCAGATCAATCAGAATTGCTACATCCTTCTTGAGAATGTAGAACCACAGCTTGATGTATTAGAAGCTGTAGTGTTTAAGAACCACCAAGACATCTCGACGCGGGAGATTTTTCGTCTCAGAAAATCGCTCATGTATCTGCATAAGATTCTGATCGGCAATAGAGAAATTGTCAACATGATTGAGAAAGGAACGATTCCCCAGTTAAGCAAGAGCGAACTGCTTGATTTTAGGCATCTCTACAATGATATCATTAACCTCGCCGATGTCCGAGATACCTATCATGATATTCTTTCGAGTATTATGGAAATGTATCTTTCCCAGGTTTCCAACAGCTTGAACATTATCATGAAGAGACTGACTGCCTGGGGTTCGCTGATTTTGATTCCGACATTGATTGCCAGTATTTACGGGATGAACTTTAAGATTTCTGCATTCAATATGCCGGAACTGCATTGGAAGTATGGATATTTATTTTCTCTTGGTCTCATGGCAGTTTCGGTTGCACTGTTAGCCTATTATTTTAAGAGGAAGAATTGGTTCTAGGAGACAAGAGTTCACTCTTCTTTTCGATAATCATACCAAAATCGTGTTGCTCCACTCATCACCGTGCGATACGCTCGTAAATGACGTAAAAATTGAAGAGAAAGCTGGTGCCAGTCAATAAAATCTGGAACAACCGCAAAGACAGGCATCACGTTAGCTGAGCGTAAAGTTTGAATTAATCGACGAAGCGTGCCCTTAACCATTCGTTTATCTTCATGTACATTAAAAAAACTTGAAGCATAGCCTGCCATAAAATAGACAAGGGGCCCAGAAGGAAAAATGGATCGAAGCGGTCTGAAGAGGCGATAGTCAAGCGAAAGATTTTTAGGTGCACCTTTGCGGGAGTTATCAAGATCTCTCCAATGTATAGAATTTGCGCCCGATTTTATCTCGCCCATAATGGCGTAATTTCCTTTTTCACTCTTTCTCCCAAACAGATGAAGATATGCCAACCCGTCAAGTTCTGTTGATTCAATATGGACATCACCGGGATAATAATACAATCGTCGTGATCCTTCGGGTGTTTTTACAAGGACATCAAGTGTCGTTCGTCGATGAAAGCGAATAACCACATCAGCAGTATGATTCAGAATATGTCCTCGGGGCTGCGGTCTACCGTCCTCGCCACTACCTCTATTTTCTCGCACCACATTTCCTTCTGCCTCTTGATAGCCTAAGTTGCAAGCTTTGTCTGCAAGTTGATATGCAAAACCTTCCAATAAGAGAGAAAGAAAGCGTTCAGCGAGACGCCCGCGGAAGTTTTGAGCAAAATGCCGATCATCACCGACCCAACTATTAAGATCGTAGAGGTCTCCAAGTGTGTACGTGACACTATCCTCTCTCTTTTGTTCATTTTCTGGTCGGATTCTTAAAGGATGAGGAAATTGAATTTTCGCTCGTAAACACATATCTTCCTCTTCACCACCCATAAGAGAGACTTCAGGTGTATAAACTTCAGGAATAAAGAAGGTATCTGAATTACAACGATGCCCATTTCCCATCATTCGATCGAGACGCGGACAATAGGGTTGCGGTTGATACGAACCAAAAAGTGCAGTGGTAATATCAGAATGCATATGCCTTTTTATGGCAAAGAAGTCTATAAAAACATTGTTGTACGGGAGTAGCTAGAATTATTACAGCAGAGAGCCAAATGATTACAAATCAAACCCCTCATCTGGGTTGTCTTCCTCTTTTTCGTCAGATGCTTCAGCATCAAGATCTTCGTCAGATTCCTTAGTTTCCTTATCGTTGGCATCTTTTTTGTCTTCTTCGGTTCCTTCTGCTTTTTCGAGATCTTCCTCTTCTTCTAATTCATCAGCTTCTTCTTCGTCTTCAGTAAACGCAGATCCGCATTCGTGGCAGAATTGGTCTTCTTCGGCAACCACAGCTCCGCAGTCACACGAGAGTAATTCTTCATCAGGAAGCTCAGTACCGCATTGCCTGCAATGGATGTCTCCTAAGATGGTTTCGGTGCTGCAGTCTATGCATTTTGCCATGGAAGCGATGTTTGAAACTGGGGATTTAAAAAGTTATTGATTTTAGGATAAGTTTAAATAAAATGGAAGTTTTTGGAGACTCATGAATCAGGTACTTAATAATAAACGATATCTGTTATTTGCTTTTACTCTTTTTCTTATCCTTCTCTTTGCCACATCATGCATACCGCTCGGTCCCCCCGGTTCTCGGCGGTCTCAATTATTAAATGCCGATACATTCTCCGATGATGATTCTGAAAAACCAAAAAGATATTTGAATCCCCAGTATAATTTTACTGTTGACTATCCTTCTTCATGGAAGACCTCTAAAACTCAATATCGAAGACCGCTTGTGTATCTGAGTCCACGCACATCTTTTTTAACGGCCTTATCAGGCCGATCGTTTAAAGCGTATCAAATCATGATTGACGCATGGAAGTTGTCTGATCCTTCAATAGATCTTGTTGCATTTACTGAATTACAAAAAAAGGAATTCGACGAGGGAGTGATCTCTTCTGAAGAAACAACCTTTTCTGGACAAAGAGCGTACCGGATTATTTATGAAAAACATGGAAAACGTTGGCTGAGTATTTGGACTATAAAAGAGGGTACGGTCTACTTTTTGATCTATTCTTCACCATTAAAAGATTCCGATCTCTTTCAGAATGATGTGAACCAGATCATCACGTCGTTTAGGATTTTAGAAAATAAGAATATTACTAAATAGATCAATCAAGGTTATATTCAAGGTTATATAATAGGGCGCCTATATTTTTAATATTATTTAGTGCCCTATCATATTTGAAACATCTAACAATTTTATTAAAAATTTAGGTGTTTCATTATAATTCCATAAAACTTTATAAAGTCAATAAGCCAAAAAGGTTACATGAAAAAAATTCTCACCCTTCTGGTTGACAAAATCGTGCATAAAAAAGACATGATGAAGCAGGTGATTCTCGTACGCACCGATTTAGGCATGGGTACCGGCAAGATTGCTGCGCAGGCTGCCCACGCAAGCGTCGAAGCTGTGCTTGCGTCTGATATGAAAGACGTACGCAAATGGATGGGTGAAGGCATGAAAAAAGTCGTGTTGAAAGTCAAAAGCGAATCCGAGCTGATGAAGCATGCCACCCTTGCAAGAGATGCAGGATTGATTGTTTCTTTGATTGTTGATGCAGGCTGGACTGAGATAAAAGCAGGAACCAAGACTTCGGTCGCCATCGGCCCTGCATGGGAGAAGGATATTGATGAGGTTACCGGGAAGCTGGGGTTGCTGTAATCAGTTGAGGGTTTTCCTGTCTTCCACAACACTCTTTTTGAAATCCTCCAATTCTTTCTTATTGCCGGACCAAGCACCAAAAAAAGTCATCAACGGTTTTTTCTCCTCTTTCTCAGAGATACGGAGAACCACCTTAGAAAAAGATTCCCCTGTTTCTTTCATGTTCTTCAACTTCCCATATGCCTCATCTGAAAGCGAAATAATTTTAGTCATATTTATATGCATGTACGCATATACCTATTAAAGATTGTGATTAAAAACTGGGAAAAAAGCTTTTGTTCATTCTGTCTCACTTCTCCACAACCTTTATAAACATCCATGACCATAATGTCCCAGTATGAAAGATATGAAGGATCATCACAAAGATCATGGCACACCGCACCGTGCCCAAGAAACTCTTGAGCAGGTCATCCAAACCAAAATCAAACCGATTCTTGAAACCAATCTTCAGCGTGTTCTTGGTGTGACGATTGAAGAGCTCAATAAAGACATCTCTTCCCGCCTTCAAAAAAATCCCCTCCTTGATTTTCCTATTGACACGAGCATCAGCTTCAAACAGGCAAAAAAACAATTCAAAAATCAGTATCTCAAAAAACTGCTCCAAATACGCTATGGGAATATCTCTGAAGTTGCAAAATTAGCAGATGTCGATAGACGATCCATCCACCGCATCGTGAAAGAGAGTAAATTAAACGTCGACAAAATACGCCACGATATGGCGCGGGCGTATGACGTGAAGCGGGAAGCTGTCACGCAGATTATCGAAGACGTGCTCAATTCGTATAAAGAAGTCATCCATCCCGTGAAGCTTGAAAAGGCGTACGAGAATGTCAATGAAGTTTCCAAAGAAGTCCTGGAACAACTTCCTGAAGAGCCCTTGACACTCAAAGAGGCAGAAACAAACTTTGAGCGGGAATTCCTTCAAAAAGCTTTAAAAGAGAACCAAGACAATCTCACACAGACTGCAAAGCAGATTGGCCTGCGTTATGAGACACTGCATAGAAAGATTAAAAAATTAGGACTGATCAACACGGCGTGAACATGAAAACTCTGAAAACACTCGTGTGGCTGAGCCTTACTGCAACCCTTTTACTGCTTAGTATGCTTCTCAATGTGCCTTCAGTATCAGCAGATGCGTTGGATACGCACTGCGGTGCTTCCCCTAGGGGAAGAGATGCCTGCATCAAGCAGATTGCTATCGAACGCAATGAGCTTGACCTCTGCGAACGCATCACCACCCAATCTACAAAGAATGGCTGCTACTACGCTTTTGCCATCAGCATGAAAAACATGGACTTGTGCAGGCACATTGTAAAAGGTGACCGAGGAACTGAGAGAGATTTGGAAAAACGCTATGAATGTTTTATTGAATTTGTTGATGAACTTGCTGATCTTGAAATTTGCGAGACCCACGTCAACAAAGACCGATACCATGACCAATGTATTGATAGGATTCTTGATGTGGATAAAACCCAACTAGGAACCTGTGATTTCTACCAAACCGATGAAAAAAAGATCCGCTGTTATAAAAAAGTGGCAAAAGCCAAAAAAGATGTTGCCATCTGCGACAAGATTATAGAAGGACGGGCAGGCCCCAAAAAATGCCAGTTTATCAGCAGCAGAGTCTGCAACCAAGAAGAAGATCAAATTGATTATCAAGAAGAATATGAACAATGCACGATTGCAATTGTTGGTGAAGACAAGGCTGTAGGAATTACCAAGATCTGTGGCTTATACGATGAGACCATGGAAATTTCCATTGAAAAAGGGGAGAGAAAGGAACTCTTTTTTCCCAAGGATCATCCTCGGCTTGACAATTTCTTTTTCACGCATAAATGGCATGACCCCCACACCGATGTGGTAACCATTGAACTCGATACCGGTGTTGAACGAGAGACGTTCACTTCCTTGCTTCCAGGAAGCACGATTATCTTTCTGAATGATACCGGTGTTCAGCTTCTCAAGACTGATAAAAAAGAACAGGTTGACGACAAAGGAAGAAAGAAGATGCAGTATACTGCTGAATTCTGTTTGTATAAACCGAGCACGAGAAAATTGCCGGGTGCGTCAAGCAATAATGATGACAACAACGGCAATGAAGAAAACGAAGATGATGAAGCGCCTGAAGGAGAAACCCCTGAAGAACGATTAGAACGGAAACGGGCGCGGGGAGATAAAGAGATTACGTCAACCCTTGATCCCCAACTCCAGGAACTGATTGAATCGTTCGGTGGAGAAGACAATATGACCCTTGATCAATGGGCGCAGGTTCGTGAATTAAAGAAAAAATTGAGGGAAGAAGGAATACTCCAAAAACGACAGGAAGCTGAGCTGAATCGAAACGAAAACGACAGCGATGAAGATGAGAAAGAAGAGAAAGACAATAATGAAGCTACCGATGATCAACAGGTCCAACAGGGAGAAGAACAGGAAACTCCATCATCGGGCAAAAAGCAGATCAAACTGAAAAAAGGCGGATTCCTCTCATCCATTGTGAATTTCTTTATGAGATTGTTTGGGAAGAGTTAAGTGGTTTGGAAAGAATTGAGCATCAGATCCGAAGAGGACCAAAAATCTCAGCATTGTTTCGAAAATAGCGCTCGACCAGTACGTGTGGCGGTGTTGTTTTGAGTTGTTCTTGTACAAAAGGAACTAAAGCATAGCGGGGTCGAGCTCTACCAAATTTGGAATCCCGATAATAGTCGTCAAGATCTGCAGAAGAAAAACCGAGTTCTCGAACATGGGTTTCAAGATAATGTTCGACCAGTCCGTGAACCATGCCCTCTTCACGTTTTTTTATTTCTTGATCCAGTTTTGTTCTATGGTCCTCAGTAAATGTTCCTAATCGTTTTTGCCGTAATGCATCGAAAGAAGCAGCGAGCTGTTTCAGTGTTGCCTGACTAAAAACAAAATGGAGGACTTCGGCAAAAGGTTCCAGATAAGCAGGAATCGAACCGTGTGATAAGCTTACAAAACTAGGATTTAACCCGTTGAATTTTACACCAAGATTCCCGTTGTCAAGTGTAATATAGTAGGGAAGCCAGGTCACTGCGGGAATAGATTCAAAAAAATTCTGCACAAATGTATTGGGAATTGCATCAACTCGATACACACCCTTTGTTCTTCTTCTGCAATCTGAAACAACATAAACAGGAAGGTGTGTGGGTGTTGTTTTTTCGAGTTTCGTATCAGAACGAAGCTCATAAAATGCAAGATCAGGTAAAAGATGTTCAATCCCCATCCAACGAAAAAAGGTGCGGACGCCCTGTTGTACAAAGTCGGCATACTCCCCTACTCCCTTTGGGGAAAGTTCACTCTGGAGAAAAAGAAGTTCAGTTTTGAAAGAGTGGTGAACAACACGAGGAACTGATCCGTATTGAAGGGGAGCATGTTTACGAAAGAGATCTTCAATAGCAACCGTGGCACTATGACTAGGCGAACGAGTGGGAAAAAACAAATAGGGGAAATATTCGGCTCGAACAGGATGAATATTCTGATAATACCATTCGGAAAAAGGCAACGTTTCTTCAGGAACAGTATCGCCTGAAAGAGCCAAACTCATCAGAGCTCCAGCTCCGCCAAGACCTGCAAGTTCCAACCACTTCCGTCGTGAAAGACCAGGATGTTCGTGAGGATAGGGTAATGAGTTGCGCATGAAAAGGAAGAAAAACAGGACCTATTTAAGCGTTCCTACAGCATCGGCTCTGTAGAAAGTCTCGAAATGTGCAGGGCCAGCACCGCGCCCCGTACTGCTGTTTTTTCCTAAGCCGCTTACAAGTAGCACGAAAAAGCTGAGGTACTAAGGACTACGCTGGGCGGCGCTGGCCTCACAGCAAACTTTTTCTACAGAGCCTACACCATCATCAGCAAAAACATTCCGCCGATCAGAATAGCAATACCAAGATACTGCCGAAGAAGAAGACGCTCGTTTCTGAACCAGTGTGCAAGCAAGGCAACGACGGCAGATTGAGAGTAGGTTAAGGCTGCAAGGAGATTGACTGCTCCGGGACCAGCTTGCATACCAAACATGACTGCAGGAGTAGCAATACCAGTTGAGATGCCCATCGTAAACAAGCGTTTCCATTGGGTGCGTGTAAGGTGAGGAAGCGGAATACGCTTGATCTTCAGGTGGATGCCTGCATAAAGAAACAAACCAAACTCCAGCACAAAAGCGCTGAGCATCGGACCTAAACCCATAGCAGGGATCTTCCACAAGGTAAACATGATTCCCCACATAAGTGAGGTAAACAAAGCAATGGGAACTCCGGGAGAAAGCAACGTCTCGGCATCACAAGAAAACTTTGAAAAGCTTTTGACAGAAACCAAAATTAAGCCAATAAAGATGATAAGAATCGCAATCCCAGAGGAGAGTGATAAGACTTCTCCTAAAAAAATAAACGAAAACAGCACTGCAAAGACAAGGGTGGTATTCGTAACAGGAATAATCACACCCAAGGTTCCCACTTTCAATGCTCTGACAAGCGTAAGGTAGGGAATATAACCAAGCAGAGAAACACCGAGGCCGATAAGAATATACTTCAAGGAAAGATAATACGGAGCAACCTGAAAGACAGAGAAAAGAATCAGAAAAATGAAAATAATGCTCGAAAGCAGTGCATTACGATAGAAAACAATAACAGGACCGGGGAGCTCTCGTGTCAGCGGCTGAACCGTAAAATTACTGATACCATAACACACCATGGCAAGAAGCCCAAACAGAAATGCCGTGAAGAGTTCCATAACAAAAATGGAAGAAAGTTCGTTTATAATGTTATCGATTCCAAAAAATTTTGAGCAGGGTTTATACGTCGTTTAACCTCACTATTTTGCCACCCCACAAGCAACGGAATTCTTCCGGTTGAACCGTGATTATTCCGAAATAAGGGTATCAAATCCGGAAAAACCTCCAACTCAACCGGAAATCTCCCAATCCCATCGTGATATTTCCGATTTTTTCCTGTAAAGGCTTATTAAAAATAAAATCCTAGAAAAGGGTATGAAACGTGAAATGAAAAATGAAAAAAAAGTTTAGAAAAAAGAAAGAAAAACGAGGCATAACCTGCGGCAGGTCTGAACAACAAGAAGGGGATGGGGAAACCAGTATAAAAATGTTTGTAAAATTCATGATATGAAAATGCCGGCGTAGCATAACCTGGTAGTGCGCGGGTCTGAACAACCTGATGCCAGAAATGGCTGTCTGGGTTCAAACCTCATGCACACACGTTGTGTGTATGGGTGACTCTCCCAGCGCCGGCGTCATTTTTACACAGAGACCATAAACATGCAACAAAGAACATCAAGAAAAAAAGAAGAGGTGCACAGAATATGCACAAACAGGTTGTCACCCTTATCAAACAAGGAGATGTTACTTTTATTTAAAGATATCGAAATGCAGGGGTCGCACAGAGGTATGTGCAAAGAGGTTGTCACCCTCTTATTCCGAAAGGATATGTGGGTTCGAATCTCTTTTGGGCTTAACGCTCTCAGAGCGACTGTCCCACCCCCTGCGTCTTTTTTAAAAGAGTAAATACACAAAAAACGGTGAAAAACATGACAGGAACAAGTGGAAATGGAAGCGGAAATGGAAGTGGCGTCAGATCAAACGGAACAGGAAAACTGCATCTTGCAGAATCACTTTTTTCAACAGACCCGTCCATGCATGATGTCTATCGTGATATGGGAAGTCCTTTTACAACCGGAGGCCTCGACGATATTGCAGGTCTGGATACACCTGAAGATTTTATCGGATACACTACTCCTGAAGGAACACATAACCGCGTTGCACGGCATCATTTGAAGCCGCATGGACAAGATGAAAATGGAATAGAAAAACGCTTGCGCAAACAAGATCAGCCACTTGGTTTTGATGATGTAAAACGATATACGCATGCACTTGCACAATTAGAACAACAAGTCGATCAGTATCTTTATGAAGAAAAAAATGATCTACAAAAAGTTGGCCATAGGGTGCAAATGTTTGTTAAAAAGGTTCTTGGAAAAAGAGTGTATACCATCGATGAGCTCTTTGCAATCCAACTTCACCATGCTCTCGGCTTAAAACATACGCTGGAGGTTCTTATTGGTGAAGGAAAAGAAGCTTTTCAAGAGCTTAGAGGATATAGCAGAAAAATAGAACAAGATGCTTATATGGGCATACATGCAAAAGCATTAAAAGATGGTGAACTTATTTTGAATAATGAACGTCTTAAAAAAATGGACGAAGACGTCAAGGGGACTGATATTACCTCTGCTGAGTATTACCCTAAAATTAGAGATGCAAATGAACTGAGCTGGCAGATCCAGGAAGAAGATTATGCACATCAGCTCGCAATACAAAAAACTGAAAATGCAAGAGCCGAACTCGGGTATTTGAACCCACTTGCACAACTGTTCAGACTTTCCATCTATGTTGCGGAAAAGGCTTGCACTGAAACACGAAAACTAGCGGAAAGCATTCAAAACACAAGAACCGTCTATCGCAGGATACAAGGACAACAAATCGTAACGCAACAGCTTGTTGACCACGTTGATGTTATGAGGAAGGCACTCTATCAAGTTGATAGTGTCATACAAAGTCGTTTGAAAGAGATGGGACCTGTGGTAAGAAAAATTCCTGCCAACGCTGGCTTTTATGGTCATGCTTCTGAACGGACAAGAATGCTTCTCGATACTATTCGAACAGCAACAAACGAAGCAAATAGCCATTACGAATCAAGGCTCAATCAGTTTATTGCAGAGCGTCGCGGAGGACAAGACCCTACACCAAGCGAACCCGCCAACAACGTCTATGTGCGTGTGCCTGGAGCAGGCTAGAAAGCCCTTCAGAACTTATTTTTTTTTATTTTCAAATAGTATCCTAAGAGGTTCGCGAGCGGATGGAGAAACCCGTACAGAACCAGAGCGACAAGGATAAAGAGGAGATTCAGTTGCACCACAAAGCTTGCGAAAAAAAGACTGCCCAAAATCCAGTCAATCTGATCAAAGGGGAAAAAAGGAGCGCCTGGTTTGATGACGAGTCTGCGCTTGATAAAACTTTCAATCAAATCGCCGAACAGCGTGCCAAAGCCGAGAAGAAAACCCAGCAACAAAAGACTGGAGAGAGAAAGGGCAGTGTAATCGAGTATGCCATGTACGCTGGTGATTGATTCGATCATGCGCTGTAAGAGAATGATGACGATTGCACTCAAAATACCAAAGAAAAAACCACGAAAGGTTTTATGGACGCCAAAGAGCGGATGCGACCCAAGTTTATATCCGAAATCAAGAGGGATATTGAGGAAGTTGATATGCTTGACCAAAACAGGAATAATGTTTGCGACTGCAGAAGGAAGAAGAAGCCAAAAGGCCTGGAGAACGGTCAGCAGGAAAAAGTTCATGAAATAAGAGAGGAAGATGGGGCTTATAAAGTTTGTTGCAGTTTGTTGGATTTGCTCTGTTTTCAGAAAAAATTTAAAAGGATAAGAGTATTAGAAAAAGAAAAGGTGAAATCATGAAATATACTCAAAAACACTTGTTAGGATTAGGCGGAATTATTGGTGTTGTTTCAGGCATTCTCCTTGCGATACCTTCGTTCGGTAATGAACACTATTGGCTCGGTGCTTTTGGAACACTTCTCACGATCATAGGTCTTATTCTCTTGGCAATTTCATTTGGTGACTAACAGCATAAGTTGATCCATACGAGACTTACAGGTGAAACAGATGTACAAACAGAAAAATCAGGATATCATCAAAAAAAATCTTTTAGATTTAGATCATACTACCTATCTCCAATATACCAATACCACCACGGTGATTATGTTTACCTACCTTGTTGGACTTTTAGTTGCTTGGCTTACAAATCAAATTTCTTTTTCTGAACCAAAACATGCCTTAAAAATTGTGGCTCTTACGATTGTCTTTTTCTTTATTACGCATGGTCTTTTAGTACATTTTTATAGAAAAATAAAAAATATCAAAGAAGAGATCAAAAATCTAGATCTATAACGCCAGCACGACAATCCCCCCGAGAATCGCAGCAAAGCCGAGATATTGAATGAGATGAAGACGTTCTTTTAAGAATATTGCGGCACCGATAAATGTAGCAAGAGGAAATGCTGCAGCGATAGGAGAGACGATGGACACATATTCGGTCTGCACACCATATGCCCAGCCGAACCAGCCAAGAAGATCAAGCAGGCCAATGATCAGCACATACCAGCGGAATTTTAATTGAGGAATACGAATATCCATGCCTTTGTAGAATACAAAAATGAACAGAGAAGAAACAACAAATAAGCGCATGAAAAAAACCGGAGCAAACCAGCCAATTTGTGAAACGACATAGCCTGCAAAAACAAAGTAGACGCCCCAGCAGAGAGCAGATATGAAATCAAGCTTCACACCAGGCAGTAATTCCGTGAACTTACGTTGAAGAAGGTCTTGGGGTTTGAACGAACAAAGAACAATACCTAGAAAGGTGCTGATAATGCCAATAATTTGAATATTCGAAAGGGATTCGTGAAGAAAAATGATGCTTAAGATAACCGTCAAAATGACCCAAGAAGCTTGGATGGGATTCAGAATCGAAACAAGACCCACTTCAAGAGCCTTATAGTAGGTAACATACCCCGCCAAATTCAGCAGAGCCATGATGAGGAGAAAAAAGAAAATAAGAACAGGGATTAAAGGAAGGTCGAAGAAGAATAATGACGCAATGATAAGCAGGAGGGAACTGATCAGTTTCTCCCAGAAGAGGACCTTGATTCCTCCCAATTTTTCTGCTGCCTGTTTGGTAAAGAGGTCGGCAATACCCCAAGCGAAAAGAGGAATAAGGCCATACAGAACTCCTGTTGAAATGCCCATAGGTGTTCGTGTTCTGTACCAGTGTTTAAATGGCTATGGGTCGCTGTTCTGTGAGTTCCTATGAGCACACAACTAGTATACAAGATGCTGATACAAGCCTTAAAAAGCTCTTAAAAGCCATTTATAGCTTCTACTAGACAAAAATGTAGAAAGATTTATATATAAGTATAATGCGTAAGAAGTTTCCCATGAACAACGCATTCGCTGACACATACACAACAAACCCTGAAATGGGTTTACCAGAATTAGCAAATCGACTGGGAGTTGACCTCAACGATCTTACCGATCAAACCACAGCACCAGAAGGACAGGGACCTGAAACTTTAGGTAGTAGAGTATTAAGAATAATTAATACAGCCCCCGTATTCGCGGGCCTCGCCACAGGTTTTGCAGTAGCCCTTGCAGTTCATAACACCCAAGCAGGCCCTGCCCTTGCCATTCCCCCCATAGTGGATGCAAGCAGTATTTCACCAACTTCACCGTATGGATTTGGCAGTCGCATGATGGGCTACGCGGCAGGTGTAGCCTTAAATTATGCACCGCAACTTGCTGATACAGCCTACCAACTCATAGCTGCCCTTGGCCCCCAAAATGGGATGTAGAACTTTAGTATTAAAAAATGAGAGCGTGAAATTAAAGCGTTATTCTTTAGAACATATCCCCACCAAACTTACTCCAAAAGGAAAACGGATCTTTTGAAATACTTTTGTTTCTAAACTGATACAGAAATAAAGAAGCACATTCAAACATCTTGGCACAAGGGTGAGATTGTTTATTTGGGTTTCTTGTTTTTTGAGTTTTTGAAGATTATAAAAAATCAGACAAGGAAGATAGGAGAAAAAATTCCAGTAGCCAAGATACTGAACAGTCATGTAATTTTCTAAGAGTTGTCGAAGCGGTTTTCGCCGATACCGTCGAAGATGATAACTCAAGGTATCGTATCGACTCCAAAGATGGGGAAATGCAGGAACTGAAAAGAGAAAAATACCGTCTTTTTTTAAGACGCGCTGAATTTCTGAGAGGGCTTTTTGATCATCAACATGCTCCAAAACATCAGAGCAGACAATGAGGTCAAAGGAATGATCAGGAAAAGGGAGCTTAGTTGTACTGCCGATCAAGACATTTTTGTATCCTTTTTGTTCGCAATAACGAATGGCGTTCTTAGCATTATCAATTCCAACGACGGTGTCAGCATGAGCATTCAGAACCGGAATATTTGAACCGACGCCGCATCCAATGTCAAGAGCATGAGAGAATTGTTTACCATTGATCAACTGTTCAAAAAGATCACGCTTGCCCTTATACCACCAGTTGTCTTTTTCAAGGTGGTACATTGCATCGTAAAGGGTATGTTGCATGATAACCGCAAACAATAAAAGCGGGTATATAAAGATATACGTGTGATCGTGCTATGACTGAAAAAAAGAAATATAAGATTTGGTATGAACGCAAAGGCTGTATTGGCGCTGCTTCATGCGAAGCTGTCTTTCCTGAGGTCTGGAAAGTGCAAGAGGACAATAAAGCGACGATACTTGACCAGAACCTTTCTGCACCAGCAAAAAAGAGTGATGACGAAGAGAGCATTATTCTTGAACTCAGTGATGAAGAACTCAAACGCCATCTGGAAGCTGCAGAAGTCTGCCCGGTCAATGTGATTCATGTTGAAGAAGTGAAAACGAAGAAGAAGCTGATATAATTTTGCATAGAGATTATAGAGCGAGAATGCCTAAAAATTTATAAAAGGTACTCGAATCTACCCCCCTGATGAGAGTAAGCTGTATTATCCCAGCTTACAATGAAGAATCAACGCTGGGAAAGGTTTTGCGGGTGGTGAAAAAAGTAAGGACCATCCATGAAATTATCGTCGTTGATGACGGTTCTTCGGATAAAACCTATGCCGTGGCGAAAGCAGAAGATGTGCGCGTCATAAGACATCCTGAAAATCGAGGGAAGGGTGCGGCAATCAAAACAGGCTATCAATACAGCAAAGGCAACATTCTTCTTTTTCTCGATGCCGATGTTACGACCTTTGCACCGCAGCAACTGACGGCGGTGCTCAGACCCATACAAAATGGGTATGCTGATTTTGTAAAAACTTCTTTTTCACGGTCAAGAGGAAGGGTAACAGAACTGGTTGTCAAACCCTTGTTCAACATTCTTTCACCCCTCCTGCATTTGCATTTTAATCAGCCTCTCAGCGGACAATTTGCCATAAAACGGAATCTGATGAAAAATATGAAGATTGACGACCGATGGGGTGTGGATATTCAAATTTTATTGCAGTCAGTTAAAAAAGGCATCCGCATCGCTGAAGTCGATATCGGCGGTTTAGAGCATAAACACCAGCCGATCCAAGATCTTGCAAAAATGTCTGAGGACGTGATGAGAACGATTCTCTCAGAATTGGGAATTCTTGCCCATAAACATAAATTGATCATCTTTGATCTTGACAAAACCTTGATAAAACAAAGAAGTATGGAGTTTATTGCAAATGAATGGGGTTTTCATCATGAATTTCAACGTTTGCAACAATACCGAAGAGATGGAAAAATAAAACAGAAGAGCTTGCAGGCAAGATTGGCGTCACTCTTTCGCGGAAAAACAAAGGGAGATATCCAAACCGCCTGTTTGAAACTCCATATGCAGGATCATATTGTTAAGGTCATTGAACACTTGCAAAAGAGACAATATCAAATTGCTGTCATATCTCTTGTCTTTAAACCCCTTGTTGATTTTTTTGCAGAAAAGCTGAGCATTGATAAAAAAAACATTTTTGCGCCTGACCTCATCTCCAATGACGAAGGGGCGTACACAGGAGAACTTACGGTGCCGACAGATGCAGATCCCTCCTGTTGCGATGCTTTGATGTGCAAAACCGGTGCAGGAAAAATGCTCATGGAGCGTTTACATATACAACCTGAAGAATGCATTGTGGTGTGGGATGGAAAATCTGAAATGTGTCTTTCACGAACTTGCGGTTTGTCTCTTGCTTATAAACCTCCTGTTCCCTGCGGTGATATCACCATTACCAATCCTGCTGAGATACTGATTTATGCAGAATGAATTTTATGCTGAAGAATTATGCAGAAGAAAGAGCTGTTCGACCATAAAGCTTATAAGTTTTTCCCTAGATATTCCCGCGTTTTTTCTCTGCCTCCACAATGCGCTGAATAGCAAGCACATAGGCAGCATTGCGAATCGTTGCTTTTTTATTTTTTGAC
>DUFX01000070.1 GCA_013331695.1 Candidatus Woesearchaeota archaeon | reverse complement strand
CGGGGAGAATCAAGAAATTGGCTGGATTTGATGCTTAAAAAAGGGGTAGAGGAAGTTCTTTTAACCATTAATGAAAAATTAATTGTCTACAATATACATTGGGATGGTGTGGATTTACGAAGAGCACGTTATGGACAACAAAATAGAATAGAAAAACTAACGTTAGCACAAGCAAGAGGAGTCGAGATTCCAGAAACTAATCGCAGAGAAGTTGTTACAGATTTGTTGGGTGAACTGGAATTTTGGGACTACGAAATCTTAGAAATACCGCTAGAAATTGTCCCTCCAAAAAATGCTGTACGAATTATTGAATCTCAGGAAAAAAGAAAACCCCTTGTTTTTTATGCAACCCCTGTCTTCGAAACTAAATTTTCGGGTTTGGAATTAGTAACCTATGGGGTGATACGAGACTTACCCGAAGGTGAATTGAGGATATGGGACGGAGAGCGAAAAGGACCTGAATCATTCTTGCATCGGGAAGTACATGAAATCTTCCCAGATGGAAGTATTATCGTACATCAACGCGGAAGGGTGGTAAGACGAACGAGTATTGATGGGGTCATTGATGTACGAGAAATGCATCGTGCAAGTCTCATGACTGATCCTAAAGAATTACGTAAAATACCACCCCATACTTCTACAGCAAATTTTGCTGCACTGACAAAAGCAGATGCGTTACCATGGAAGATAGACCATGAAAGTCCGCTCAATCGAATTGTGTTTGGAGTGGAGAAGGTTCCAGAAATTTTGGATAGAAGAATTGACGACCAAGGTGATAGTTTAGAAGAACTTGTTCAGAGAGTAATAAGACGTATTGAGTCTTGTCATACAGGAATCCCTAGGAAGAGCTGTGTTACTGGGGATTATGATAAAAATAGGGAAACTGCAAGAATTGAAACCGAAGAGTTGCAGAATTTATTTAAAAATCTCCGAGAGACATATGCGCAACGTGATGATATTCTTACCTTGGTTCTCAAAAAGTTTTTTGTGGATGATGCACGGCAAGATCCTGTTCGTATCGTAAACCATGATCGCCAGGTATGCCAAAATGGTGACGACCAGTTATATGAACGGGATGCGCAAAGCTTTGAAAGATTTTTTGAATTTTATATTAAACTTGGTGGAGAAGGGATTCTTTCAGCTCCCCTAGACGTTGTCACTGATTTTATGGCTACAGAAGACTTCATCGCTAAGGGAAATGTTGCACACCATCATCCGGCACTCTTCTCACTTTTTGTTAAAACGAGAACATATCCTGACGAATATCAGCTTGTTCGCAATATGGTGGGGAAAGATCGTTTTAGGATGTTTGGAAACGGATTATGTAAGATGTATGATGCTATGGTTGGAACTGAACTTAATGAAGATGAACGAAGAAGAGTTTTAGGTTGGCTGTATGACACGTATGGAGAAACGAGTCGAATTGATGTAAGATTGATGGGGGAAACATTTTTTGATCGGAAAAAGAAGGAAGATAATGAAAAAACAAGAGCAACACTTGATCAACTTGCAACATGTTTTGAATATCAAGGAAAAATTTCAAAGGAAAAAAGAAACACCATTAGTGAAGTACTTGGGATGACAGAAATCACTGTTCCGACCCACATACTAGTCAGAAAACTCGGCTCCGGAGGCTCAGGTGATGTGTATCTTGCAATGAAAGACCACTCAAAGGTTCCAAGAAAAATCAAGATATTTCGAAGAGACGAACTTCACCCCCATATCAAAGCACAGCGTTCACGACGAGATTTGATTGATATTGTTCAGCAGGAGTCTGATGTCCTTGCAGAAATTTCGCATCCTAATGTTACACGATATTTTGATCATGGTGTTGCTTCTGATCGTAGACCGTATACAGTTTCAGAATATGTCGAAGGAACAACGGTCGAAGAAGCTCTTCCCACCTTAAGTTTTGCTGAGCGAGCAGCCATTTTCTATCAACTTGCAGAAGTCATGGCATTTTTTCACGGCTTGGGGTATGTGATCAGAGATTTCAAGCTTAATAATGCAATCTGGAACCCTGAAAAAAAAGTTGTGAAAGTGACTGATCTTGAAACAATCAGGAAAATAGAAGACGAACGTGAAGAAGGCAACTCAACACGAGGATCAAATCGATATGCTGCACCGGAAATTATGCGAGGAGAACGTGCAACGACTAAGAGTGATTGGTATGCGTTGGGAGCTTGTCTTTTGTATCTTCAACAGGGGCATGCTGGAGGACTTGAAGAACTTAATACACTTCCTGAAGATCAATATAAAGGACAATTATGTAATATTATTTTCGCGTTGCCTCCCTTGCCTAGTTTTTCAAGTTTTGGCGGCGACATTGATATAGCATTTGATGCATATGAGGAACGTAAACAACTCGAAGATCTTTTTGGTGGTGCAAGCGATAAGGCGTCAAGTGCTTTGCATGTACCCCTTTCAAGACAATTTGTTCTTTATTCCCTCTTAAAATATAAACCGGAAGATCGTTTTATTTTCTGGTTAGAACGATCAGGAATTAAAGGGTGGAGAGATACGCCACGCATCCTAAAAGATCATTATCACTTTGAACCCGTTGATTTAAGTCAAGATCCTGAAACTTTTTATCCTTACGAAACTTAACCCATCTCCTCGCTCAAATCATGGCAGATCTCGGTCATGCCCAGGAGATGGTGGTAAAAGAGGAAATGTTGATGCTCGTGTTTTTCAATCTGTTCAAGCACGGATTTCTTGATCTGGACATCACGCTCTTTCAAATCAACGAGTTTTTCTCTATTAAAGGTATAAAAAAGCTGATAGTACGTCTCAATATTCTGTGCAACTTGTTTCAAAAGAACAAGAAAATCCGATGAAGGATAGATACCGGTTCTCTGCATGTGTTTTGCAATATCACGGCAATGGTCAGCAATGCTTTCGAGAAGATTATCGATAAAATACAGCGATTTTCCTTTTGAATCATCCTTGTAGCCGTGTATATTGAGCATTCTTCGAATAAACTGGCAGAGTTTATCAACAGTTTGATCAACAAAAAGCAGATGTTCAAGTTCTTGAGGATCTTTGTTTTGAATGGCTTCGATAAGGTGCGAAAGCAGCTGTTTGATGTGGAGGAAGTATTTGCGTTGGGTATTATCAAATTCGTATTCCATGCCTTCGGCAATGTTCTTGAGGACGCAGCGATCTTTGCTGTGTTCAACCACCTCAAATCCCAGTAATAGTTTGTTCATGGTTTCTTGAACTAAACCAAAGAGTACAGGATCATCATAGGTTACCTGAATCGTATCGTAGCCTTTAATATAGGCAGAAACCAGAAAACGCTTGAGAAAACGTTGTTTTGAAGGGTAATGGATCGTGATGTCCTTCTTCTCTATAGTTCTTTCCCTACTCAAAACAAGCTGATTCGCCCGTTCCTCTACCTCAATTTCGTCTCCAGCCTTTAAACCCAGAGTTTTAGCCCATTTGCTGGGTAAACTGACTGTAAGTGTGCTTGGCCCTACGCGATTGATCTTGCGCTTCATCGTTCTCAGGAGAGCAAAGCTAGTATAAATAGGTTTCTGAAACATAATTATGTAATTATCAGTAATAATTATACTTAGAAAAAGTATATATTCTCTTGTGATGCAAACGATTCTTTGCTTATCAACAAAGCAGAATATTTCCAATCGATGGTGAAAATGTTGGTAAGGAGTTTGGAAAAAATGGAGAAAACAACAGAGCTCAAAGAAGAAGATGTCAAAATCCTTTCCCATCTTCGAAATAATGCACGAACATCCTTAGTAGATATCAGCAAAGAAATGCAAATCCCCCAATCCACCGTGTATCAACGCTTGGAACAATACGAACGCAAGTATATCAAAAAACACACGTGTCTGCTTGACTTTGAACGATTGGGATTCAAAGTGAAAACCATGATGGTCCTGAAAATTCGGAAAGAAGACCGACTCAACTTCCTTGAGTTTATCGCACAGCATCCCCACATCAATAATGCCCATAAAACCAATGACGGATTCGACTTTATCCTCGAATGTGTTTTCGTTGATCACGATCATTGCAAGATATTCCTTGAGGAACTGGGAGAACATTTTGGCATAGAACAAAAATGCGTCTATCCGCTTCTCCAGAATCTCAAACAAGAAGCATTCCTTGCTGGCACCAGTAAGATTACCCTACCCAGATCGTGCTGATCTGGTGCAGTAAGGCTGCTCAGCATGCAACAGCCTAGCGAAAGCTCTATGAAAAAAGTGACGATGAGAACAATGGACCATGCAGACAAAACAGAAATATGTATTGACAAGCTTGTTGAGAAGTATGAACATAAAATACGCAAAGCGCTCGACAAAGCAAAAAGAATGTCCGAAGAAGTAACAAGACCTATAGTTCTTGGCGGAAGATCTTATCAAGTAAGAAAAGTGGCTATGGGACCACTTACGACGGATTATGGTCTCCTCCATCAGGTGAATTTTCTTGTTGACGATCAATGGGAACGCTATGAAGCTCTTGTAAAGGCCCCCCTAGATGAAGAAGTCATGATTCCTTTCTTTGAAAAAGATAAACCGATATATGTTCGTCTTGATTCCGGGTGCGACCCGGGCCAACGATTTTACGATCGTACATGTGATTGCAGAGAACAGTTCGAAATTGCATTGAGGGATCTTCAAAATTATGATCAAGGCGTTATTCTTCACATACCAACACAAGACGGAAGAGGAAGAGGAACGGCTTTTCACCTTGCAACGTTGTATTTACAAAAAGAATTAGGCATTAACACCATCGAATCCTTCTGGCTTTTTGGTGGAGATGACAGCAGAGAAAGCATTGACGCAAGAACCTATGAAGGCGCACTAGCCGTTCTTGTTTTTATGGGTCTCCAGAACCAGAGACTGATCTATGGAACAAACAATCCTCTCAAAATGCTTCCTGTTGACGAACAAGGGTTTCAAATGGAACGAAAATCTGTTATTGTGCCGCCAACAAGCTATACCCGACCGCATTTGCTCGCAAAGAAAGAGGTGTTAGGACATTTATTAGAAGAAGATACAGCACGCCATGATGCAGGAAAAGGGTGATGAAGTATGGAACCACAACAATTCCTTGTAGCAATAGTAGGCCCTTCAGGAGTTGGGAAATCTACTGTTATTCGAGAAGTGGTTCGTGCTGGGCAAGGAACATATGTGCATGTACGAGCATATACCACACGACCTTCAAGGGAAGAGGAAATAGATAGAATCCATATGCCTTTAGAGGAATTTGCAGAAAAGGCGAGGAAAAAAAAGATTCTTTTGCCCAATATGGTCTATGGACATCATTACGGACCTTCAAGGGAGCATATTGATAGCATTGCAAGTGAAGGATATGTTCCCATCATGGATTGGCCAGTCAGAAAACTTGCTGATCTGCGAAAAGAACTAGCACCACTCGAAGTGATGGCCATCTATCTTCTGCCCGATAGCCTCGAGTCTCTCAGACTACATTTAGAGCAAGACGAAAAAAACAACCATGAACAACGCTATCAAGCAGCAGTCCAAGAATTGGAAGAAATAAGAACAGGAAGATATATGGACGTTGTAAACACTGTCGTTGTCAATAATAGGCCGATTGAAGAAATGGGCAGAATTCTTCACACGATTATTCAATATCACCATGCGGGGAGAGACCATGCTCATCGTTAAAGCAACAACACTCTCCGATGCTTGGGAAAAGAGTTTGCAAGCAGTGTACGAAAAAGGGGTTGATCAAGGTGATCAAGAAATTTTCAGAGAAGATCTGCTTGTGTTAGAGATAGAAGATCCTTGCAGTGAAAAACGTTTTCATCCGCTCTTTCCGATTACAACACAAGCATTAATCGCTTATAACGAACATGCGCTTAAAGGAACGCAAGACGATCTCGTTCGCCCTGAGCATCGATTATACCATGAACGTTTCTTTGCCTATCCTGATAAAGCAAATAATCAGATACAAGCTCTTGTTGACAGGCTCAAAAAACAACCGCAATCAAAACGTGGATTGGTTTCGTTATGGCATCCTGATCGCGATCAGTTGGCAGAAAAAGTTCCGTCTGTTCTGAGTATTTGGTGCAGAATTGAAAAAGGGAAACTGAATATGCATGCTCATCTCAGAGCAAATGATGCGTACAAAAAACTTCTGATGAATCTTAATCTCCATGCAACTTTGATGAAACATATTGCTGATCAACTTGGGGTTGATGTCGGAACGTACACCCATATCGTCGATAGTTTTCATATCTATCATCCTGACACAAAAGATGTGGAAAAAGTTTTGGCAACGATAAAAGAGGGGAATGGAAGCAATGTATAAATTAAAAAATGATGTGTATCGGAAACGACGAGGCGGAAAAGCAGAAGTCTATGATATTTATTGTACACAATGCAGCGATCATGTTCTTACGTATCAAAAGGATGGTATTGGAAGGTTGCTTCGACTCTATCTGAATAGGATTCTTGCACCGCCAGAACTTGAACGACTGCAGAAAGAACCCATTCATAATCCGAACGAACTTTCTGATTTGGTATGCGGCGGTTGCGAAACCGTGCTTGCAACACCGGTGCAACACTTTGATGGGCGATACGCACTTCTTATCCGACAGGGATTTATCAAAAAAGAACGGTATCAAGGGGAAGTACGGCGCTAAGAGGCACCAAGAAGAGGAGGGAGATATCATGAAAACAACCATGAAAAATGGTAAAACAGATAACAAGTTTGCGAATATCCTGCGATCTTTTGGAAAACTTGGATTGTTAACCTGTTATAGAATTCATTCTTTTCTGTTTTTACTTAATTCCAACTCAAGAAATTTCAAGTACCAAGTGAGCAGAAGGCTATCAGATCAAATTGAACTTTATGACTTCTCAACAAAGCAAAGTTTGCAGTTTACGCTTGATTTCACTATTGACGAATGGGGCAGAGTAATTGAAAATAAACTTGAAGAGGGGGAGCAGGAAAAAGTTGCATCAGACTTTCTGCAATTAAGAAGGTATCTGCTACATAGTCTCTTCAGAACAATTGCTTACAAATCAACCTCTTATAGGGACCTTAACTTAAATCCAAGTGAATTTTTTAATGGCATTATGACACCCATGTTCCTTGAACTGTATAATTTTTATGACCTTGATGTTAATGTGTTATTTGATGAACTAAGAAAAAATAAGATTGAAATAACAAGATGGTTTATGAAGAGTGAACTTGATCTGCAGATAGATATTGATAAAGATGCAATCACCATCTCCTGCAAAAATAGCCGAATAGTTATCCCAAGAATAAAGATAACGCTTGATGATTTTACAGGGGATTATAAATCTAGGGGGAATATACTGCCTTATCTTCTCCATAAATACTGGATTGGATCCAAAAAAGCGCCTTCAATGATGATGCTGGATCCGTTTAATATGGGACAACCGATACAATTTTTTTCTGCATATCTCATTGACGAAGCAAAACGTCATGAAGAGTTCAAGAGAGACTGGGAGCATAACAGCCAGATAAAGAAGTCTAAGATCTCTATTCCCCCAACGATTGTAGACGGGAAAAAAGAGATCTTATTCCAGATAGGAGAAGCTTTGGGAGGGGTACTTTTCATTCAGTTTAGAGAACAATATGTAAAAAGATTTGCTGATTAATGCAGAACATGTCCTTTCTTTCGCGTTTAAATCGCAGTTTTTGATTATCGATTTACAGGAAAACTATATAAAAACCCNNTACGCACATAGTATCCAGCAAGCTTCTCTGATCACTAAAACCCAGCGTACCAACAAGCCTGATTGGCTCAAAGTAAAACTCCCGACCACACAGCAGTATAGCGAGCTCAAGCAGATGTTGAGGAAGAGTAATCTCCATACGGTCTGTGAGGAAGCATCCTGCCCCAATATTTATGAGTGTTTTTCAAAAGGTGTTGCAACGTTTATGATTCTGGGAGACACCTGCACACGCTACTGTCATTATTGCCATGTCAAAACAGGAAGAGGAAAACCGGTTGATCCTGATGAGCCGCGACGTGTTGCAGAATCGATCAAAGAACTCGGATTAAAATATGTTGTCATCACCAGTGTCACACGCGATGATCTCCCGTTGATGGGCAGTGATCTCTTCGCACAATGCGTTCGTGAGTTGCGAAGCATCAAACCAGACTGCAAAGTTGAATTATTAATTCCAGATTTTCAGTTTAAAGAAGAGCATCTGCAACGGGTGATTGATGCACAGCCTGATGTGATTTCCCATAATATTGAGGCAGTCGAACGCGTGTACAAAAAAGTGAGAATTCGCGGCGACTATCGCAAGAGTCTTCAGTTGATTCAGAATATCAAAAAACTTGACAAAACAGGAAGTGTTAAATCAAAATCAGNNTTGGCGAGACTAAAGAAGAGATTCTCCAAACATTACGTGATTTACGCGAGCATGACTGTGATTTCTTGACGCTGGGGCAATATTTGCAACCCACACCACACCATGCAAAAGTTGAACGGTTTGTTACCCCGCAAGAATTTAAGGAATTCCAAGAGATTGCCATGACCATGGGCTTTGAACATGTCGAAGCAGGCCCTCTGGTGAGAAGCAGTTATCGGGCTGATAAACTGGCTGGGAAGATAGGGGAAAGGCTTAAATAAAGGGTAATGTTCTACTTGAAAAAGCAATTGAGTATCTGAACATGACGATCCCGTTTGATCCATCACGAAGACGTATTCTTACATGGGGGGCAAAGACAGCTGGCGCTCTCTTGTTCGGCGGACTTGAGTTTCTTGCTTCTGATGCTGAGGCAAGGGGAAAAAGAAGACAAGGAAGACTTGCAAAAGTTCGATTCAACTATCAAACAATTTTAGGAAACAATGCTGAAGACGATGAGGGGCTCAGAACGATATGTAAGGGACAGCATCTGAACCATTTTGTTCAACAGTTTGCAAATCAAGGAGATGTACGACTCTCTTCTGCTATCGAAGCCGTAAAAACACAAGACGTGACGATCTTTCTTGATCCTCGAAAAATGGGGAAAAGAGAACGCTATATTCGTGTTGTTTCAGAGTATAAGTGGGGCATTCTTGAGGAGAGGCGTCTTGTTCTTTTAACGACCGAAGGCTTTGATCTTCCACGCTCTGTTGTGAGGGGCGATCAGACATTGCAGGACTTAACTGATGCAATTACAAGAGGATATGCTACGCAAGAAGAAAAAGCACAAGCGCTTCTTTGTTTTGTGCAAACTGCAATACGCTATGATCATGGAAAAGCACACCGCATTCTTCGTCATCCGGAACGTGATTTTGTACGTTCGCCGCAAAGAACATTATGGGATCGAAAAGGAGAATGCAAAGATACGTCTGTTTTATACGCAACATTGTTAACCTACCTGGGTGTTGATCCCGTATTTCTTTTATACCAAGACCACGTCAATGTTGGGGTTCCTCTTGATTTTGAAGGGCACCGCCTCCCTGATGCATCACGAGCTCTGGTTCTTGATGGAAAGACAATCTACGATGGAAAAACGTATTATGTTGCAGAAACAACGACTGAAATACCAACGTATGTTGGGCGATTAGCAGAAGTACAGCGAGGACTTTCCTTGATAAGTGTTATTCCCTTGAATAAAGCTTAGAGAGGGTGCGTAATTCTTCCGGTTCAACCATAATTTTTTCGAAAACAAGGTATCAAATCTGGAAACAACAAAAAATCAAAGATTTTTCGTGTGCCAAAAATTCCTTGATTTTTTGAGCAAACCTCCAACCAAACCAAAAATCTTCCGGTGACGTCGGAAATCGTCTGGTTTTTTCATGCAAAGATTTATTAATTAATGCCGAGCATACCTCGGCTTTTAAGCCGAAGGTGCCCGCACATTCTTTGTTTTCTCTTCTGATATGCGAAGGCATTTTCAAAAACCGAGGCATCTTCGTTAGGTATAGTAAATGACAAAATATTNNGCCTTTAGGCCGAGGTTTTTGATTCTCTCTTCCATAAAAAGAGGGTATGGAAAAAACAAAAATTTCCAGGTGGGGAATCATCTTTCATGTTTGCATGGGTCTTGTACTTCTTTGGCTTATATTAAAGAGTTTGGAGATTATTTGAAAGTCGTATATGGCATCTTGAGTACCTAATTCTTTAAATACAAATTGNNTGTTCTGCACTGATATGTTAGTCTTGAATGAGATGGATGCACTGACACAATATCGAGGCCTTATGCAGTTTCTTGTGCAGAACCATCAAAAACCTGTTACAGACAGTCCACAATCAAAAAGAACTTTGGAAGATCATGTCGTCAAAGTTGTTTGCGCGAGAGAAAGAAAAAAAGGTAAAATAAAAGCGATAGAAGGAACAGGTTTTCTTGTTACTGAGGGAGGATTCCTGGTTACCGCGCACCATGTTATAAGGGATCAGGAGGAGATCTGGAATACGATTTGCAGACGAACACCACCTGATTATGAAGGGAGCTGGCTGCCATGGTTAAGGAACTACGGTGCAGATAATTATGTGGTGTATCAAGGAAAACAGTATCCTATTGATATCACGTTATGGCACGATGATGCGGTGCATGATGTAGTTGTTCTGAAAGCTGTGATGCATACCCATCCAAGAGCTCGACAACTTCAGGAAGTCTCAAGAACAACTGAACTCACTCAATCAGGATTCTGGGATAGACAAAATCGACCTGTTCCACTTTTGCATCGTTATCATGAAGGACAAGATCACCTTGTGCGTAACAAGTTTGTAGAAATCTATGGTCTGAAAGAGTATGTTCAAAGAAGATCTGGGCGCATCACATATCTCGATCGTGAAGCAAGGTTCGACAAACAGATTGTGAGAAACGCCTTTCTTACTGATGTGGATATTGAACATGGATATAGTGGTTCTCCTGTCGTCGATGATCAAGGATATTGTGTGGGTATGACTTCTTATCTCATTCCGCCGATCGATGCAACCGGAAGAGTAATACGTGGCGATCATAATCATGGCCTTGCAGGTTGTATTCCCTTTCAATATATTGCACGAGTATTAAAGTCAGTTGCAGATGATCTCGAAGAA
>DUFX01000088.1:248-3536 GCA_013331695.1 Candidatus Woesearchaeota archaeon | reverse complement strand
TAATACCTCAAGAACTTAGACATCCAAATTGACAACGAGTTTTGCATTCTCCTGGATAAAGATACGCCGGGGTTCTACTTCATCGCCCATAAGAATTGTGAAAATGTAATCCGCTTCAATAGCGTCTTCAATCGTAATCTTCTTCAGAATCCGTTTTTCAGGATCCATGGTTGTTTCCCACAGCTGAGTAGGATTCATTTCTCCGAGACCTTTGTAGCGCTGGATAACAATCTTATCCGGTTCGCCCATCTCTTTGACTGTCTGATCTTTTTCAGCATCAGAATAGACATATTTTGCTTCTTTCCCTTTTGCCAGTTTGTACAACGGCGGTTGGGCAAGATAGATATGGCCTGCAGTAATCAATTCGGGAAGGTAGCGGTAAAAGAAAGTCAGCAAAAGGCAGGAAATGTGGCTTCCGTCGACATCAGCATCAGTCATAATCACAATCTTGTGGTATCGTAATTTTGCAATATTAAATTCTTCTTTAATCCCGCATCCAAACGCCAGGATCATAGTTGTGATTTCGTTATTTGCAAAGATTTTATGCAGCCGCGCTTTTTCAACATTCAAAATTTTACCCCGCAGAGGAAGAATTGCTTGGATATCGCGGTTTCTTCCGCTTTTGGCTGAGTTATGAACAAATACCCCTGATGCCAAAGCAAAATTATGGGTTTCAGGAACTTCTAAATCATAGACGTCCCTTAGCTCCTGAAGAGAGATAATTGCTTTTACTTGGTGGTTATAGCATATTACCGCTTCTTTTAATCGTGTTTCATTATTATTGAAAAAACGTTCGATAAAGGTCTCATACATCAAAATATTCTTGTTTTTCTCTTTTTTTCTTCTTTCTTCAAAGAGTTGCCTGTTGATATTTTTTTCTTGGTCGTATACTTTTCTCATCAAAGAGAGCGTATGTTTGAAATAGGTATTATTATACGCTTCTTTTCTTTTTGTCCTAAACTCAGGTGTCCATTGTTTTCTCGTTTCTTGACTCTTCCATACAATCAGGGATTCATTTTTCCATTGTTCTTTTGCTTTCTCTGAAAGTTCTTTTTTCTTTTCAGGGTGTTCTTTGAAATACTGCTGTACTCTTATTGCCTGTTCTTTTCTATGTTCCTTTGTCGACCAGTATTCGTCTTGTGCTTTTTTTAATATTTTTTGTGCCCTTTCTCTATACTCTTCATTGGAATTGTAAAATTCTAGGAATTTTTTTATCATGTACTCTTTATACTTTGGATCAGCCCATTGTTCTTTTGCTTGTTTGCTTAAGATGATCCTTGTTTGTGATTCTTGCATCCGTTGGCTCATGCGTTGCCTAAATTCGGGATTTGTTTTCAGTTTTCTACATTTTTCTATCGTCTCTGGAGTATGAAGTGTCTTTGCTACATGGTTTCTATGAAGTTCAAGATGTTGCTCTCTCGTTATTCTGAAAATATTTGTTGGGTTATTGTTGCATTTATTAAAATCAACATGGTGACGATGAGCTCCTTGTTGCAACGTATAAACATTATGATGCATATTCCATTGGTCAGCTAAGAGATGGGTAAAAATCCAATAATTTTGAACGGTATCATATACCATTTCATAGCCTTCAATAGTTATTCTTCCTTGTTTCTCTGATTTTTTTCTTCTTAAAGGCATCAGTGATTCACTTGGAGAAAGATTCTTTGCCTCTGTATAGGCTCCGTTTCTTAACATGAATCTATGGTGGGGTGTACAGACAATCTCTTGGTCATTATCAAGAACTATTTTAACTACTTCTGCCTTTTCTTTTGTTTTTCGAGGATGTTGTATTTCTTCAATTCCTATGGTTCCATCTTTTTTGATCGTATAACAAAAATTCCTTTTTCCTTCTTGATATTCTTTAACGAGCTGTTCGAATGAAACATTTCTTCCATCAGCTAATGCAACAAGGGTTTCACCCGAAAAACATCCGCCTGCAGAATCTCCTTCCACCAGGAAAAGCTCGCAGAGTTTCGGATCTTGATTGCTGCAGTCTGCTAATTTTCCCGGCAGACTGTGCCCATCCAATACCGACTTTCTCCTCGTTAAGTCTCTTGCTTTCTTCGCTGCTTCTCGTGCCTTTGCCGCGATCATAGATTTTTCGACAATAATTCTTGCAGTGGGCGGGTTTTCTTCAAGGAATGCAGTTAATCCTGCACCAACGAGTGATTCTACGATTCCCTTGACTTCAGAATTGCCAAGCTTTGTTTTAGTCTGCCCTTCAAATTGGGGCTGGGCGAGTTTGATGGAAATCACTGCGCTCAATCCTTCTCGTACATCATCGCTGGACAGCTTGTCCACATCCTTGTTTAACTTGCGGTCTTCAGCATATTTATTGAGCGACTTGGTCAGTGCGCTCTTAAATCCGATCAGGTGGGTGCCTCCTTCAATGGTGTTGATATTGTTTGCAAAAGAAAAGACATTTTCTTGATACCCTTCATTGTATGCCATTGCAATTTCGAGATGGAAGCCTTCTTTNNTTCACGCTTATCAGTCAAGGTAATAACAATGACTTTATTCAGGAATGCAAGCTCTCTGAGGCGAGACGCAAGAATGTCATAGCTGAAGACCAGCGTTTCAAAGATCGTGTCATCAGGCCAGAAGGTTACCTGGGTTCCCGTTATCTTTTCTTGGTCTTTTGCAAGCGGTTCTGCTTTGAGTTCTGTTGTTGGGTTTCCAAACGCATATTGCTGGCTGAACTTTTTCCCGTCTCGGTATACTTCTACGTCTACTTTCTTAGACAGTGCATTCACAACCGAGAGACCGACACCGTGCAAACCGCCTGAAACTTGGTACGTATTTTTATCAAACTTTCCGCCTGCGTGCAGTTTTGTCATAACCACCTGGAGTGCAGACATCTTAAATTTGGGGTGGATATCGACCGGAATACCGCGTCCATTGTCCATCACGGTAATAGAATTATCCTTGTTGATGGTCACATCAATGCGTGTACAGAATCCTGCTAATGCTTCATCGATGGAGTTGTCCACAATTTCATAGACCAGATGGTGAAGACCTCTCCCATCAATAGAGCCAATGTACATGGCTGGACGTTTTCGTACTGCTTCCAATCCTTCAAGAGCTTTAATACTGCTCGCAGTATACCCTTCTGGCTGTTCGCCTTGGACGTCAAATTGGACTGCTTCTTGTGCATCTTTTTCGGGTGTTGATCGGGGTGCTTCCATAATTCATTCCACACGTATTTCTCGACGACAAAATGCGCATTTTTTTAGCGAAAATCTCCTGTTTTAGTTGCATTTTTTGTTTATAAATGTTCCTCTTTTT
>DUFX01000088.1:0-211 GCA_013331695.1 Candidatus Woesearchaeota archaeon | reverse complement strand
ATGTAAGAGCGAGAATACCGAATTGGAGATCAGTGCAAAAAAGAAGTTCCTGCGTTGTCTGGATTGTCAATATGACGAACGTATCATTACTGCGCAGATTCCTGTTCAAGACATTGAAGACCTCGTCAAAAAGACAGACCAGTCTTGGCATAAACCCATGATTCAAGAAGATGAACGTGACCAACGGGTCCAATGGCTTGCTCAAGAACAG
>DUFX01000082.1 GCA_013331695.1 Candidatus Woesearchaeota archaeon | reverse complement strand
GTCTTGAACACTCCAAATATACAGGATGGCGGAAAGGCGCTTCCTGCATTGGGCAATGTTCGTGACTTTGCATTTCGTGATAACTTTCGTAATTTACCAAATGATGAGGTAACAGTGATGTTCTGGGCAAAAGGCGCGCCAAAAATAGATAAAGATATGGTCTTTTTTTCCTATTCACAAGGTAATTCGCCGCAATCGTCATCAGTCCTCCAGTTTCAGTTGATGCGTAAGATCACCGTTAACAACCGCGTTTATCAGCGCGGGTCTCTTCTCCTCAAACCACCTCTTCTCGAGCCGTCCCGGTTGACGTTCCTCATTCCTGAAATTAACGCAGGCTGGCATCATTATGCTGTGACGTGGCGTAGTTCGTCTGGTGCCGTAGTAGTCTTTGTCGATGGCCAAGCGGTTGCACAAAATGCGCTTGTCGAATCAGGTGATCTTTGTTTTGACGGGCAGGACAATGATTTTGACGGATCAACTGACTGTGTCGACACAGATTGTGCCAACACTCGCCGAACCTACTCCATGACCTATACGTTTGAACGTGGGCAACGCCAAGGGCGAACCGGAACATACAACCCTTCATGCGGTCCTGAAAGTGATGCCGTGGCGTCTGAATTAAGCTGTATTGATGGGATTGACAATGATGGCAACAAGTTTGGTAATAAACTTGCACTTGAAATCGATTGCAGAGAAGATGCATGCTATTCCCGCGATGGGCGCGAGCCGGGGCAGTCAATCTGTCGCCGTCTTGGCAAGCGGCCGCAAGATGCTCCTGCGCCATTAGTAGGAATGCTCGGCGGTGCCTGTGTTGCAGGTGAATGTTCTTCTGATCCACGTCTTATATGCATTGGTGGTATCTGCGTCACTGAAACTGTTGAAATTGTGCACGCTGCAGCTCCTGCGCCTGTTGCGCCTGAATTTATCATCGGTAAGGATAGACGGCTTGTATCAGGCGGTACGCTGATGCTCGGCCACGCGCAAACACATCAGCACGCAGGTTATGCTATTCCAGATACTGCTTATCTGGGTTTCCTTGATGAATTCCGAATGTATAACAAGGCGCTTCCTGCAGACACGATCAACTCGATTTTCAGTGCAGGAAGACGGGACCCTGTTATTGCCCCTGTTATTGCTCCAACTTGTGTTGATACTGACATAGGTGGTGCGTTAGCACAGCAGGCATCGGTGAAATCGTTTGCTACATTAGGTGATGAGCGCCAGGATGATTCATGCAGTCCTGATGCAGCAAAGGCGGCTACGGTTGTTGTTGAGCGTCTTTGTCTTCCTAATCAAATTACTTCTATGGAATTTGACTGTGCTTCGCTTGGCAAGGTCTGTAGAGACGGTGCATGCGTTAATGCNNCCACAAGGAACAACATGTCAAATGAATGCAGAACAAGTTGGTGCGTGTGTTGATGCAGTTCAAGCACCCGTAGACGGCGACGCAGGGGGCGAAGGTCTGCAGCAACACCAAGAAGCAGATGACGATTCTGCAGGAACAAGCAACTACTTCCGGCGCACGGGTGAAGATGATTCGTTTCAGAGAAGATAATCTAAACACATCTTTTCTTTATTGAAAATTTGCGCACTAAAGTGCGGTGCGAATTCGTTCCGTGATGCAAACCCGTTTCGGGATATTGGATTTTTTAAAACACAAACCTTAAATAATACTTCGTTCGCAGTTTCTTCTTGTCATGACTGATCAAACGCAAACCAAAGCAATACCAACAGCAAAAGCAACACAAACAACACTTACTGACCAAGCATCAGGCGGTACGAAAGCACACCAAATGGCAGAGCACCAGCGTGAGATTTCAGTAGCTGAATTTTTCGAGAAAAACAGGCATCTCCTGGGTTTTGACAACAAACGAAAAGCATTGCTCACGACGATCAAAGAAGCAGTTGACAATTCGCTCGATGCCTGTGAAGAAGCAAGAATTCTTCCTGAAATTTCTGTTGAAATTATTGACATGCAGAACGATCGCTTTCGTATTGTTGTTGAAGACAATGGTCCGGGAATCGTAAAAAAACAAATTCCTAAAATTTTTGCAAAGCTTCTCTATGGGAGCAAGTTTGACAAGCTTTCTCAAACAAGAGGGCAGCAGGGTATTGGCATCAGTGCAGCAGCACTCTATGGGCAGTTGACAACAGGAAAGCCGATTCGTATTACCTCAAGAATTTCTCCCAAACACGAATCTCATTATTACGAATTGCATATTGACACAAAAACAAACCAGCCGGAGATTGTGAAAGAAGACACCATCTCCTGGAAAAAGGATCACGGAACCCGTCTTGAATTAGATCTCGAAGGAACGTACATCAAGGGTTCACAAAGTGTTGATGCCTACCTCAAAGAATGTGCTATTGTCAATCCGCATGCTACCTTTATTTATACCAATCCCAAAGCTGAACAACTTATCTTTGCTCGTGTTGCAAATGAGTTGCCTCCCGAGCCCAAAGAAATCAAACCCCACCCTTATGGCGTTGAGCTGGGCCGTTTGATTAAGATGATGCAGTACACTGAATCACGCACCCTGCAAAGTTTCTTAACGACTGATTTTTCTCGTGTGGGACCTGGCACTGCAAAAGAAATTTGCGAAGAAGCAAAGATCCTGACGAATACTAAACCTGAAGATATCTCCCGGGATCAAACTGAACGTATTTTTCAGGCTATTCAAAAAGTGAAGATTATCGCTCCGCCTACTGATTGCCTTTCTCCGATTGGAGAAGAAAGTCTTGTCAAAGGTTTGAAAAAAGAGATCAATGCTGAATTTTATGCTGCGGTTTCACGTCCTCCCTCTGTCTATCGGGGAAACCCTTTTATTATTGAATGTGGTATTGCTTATGGCGGAGACCAGCCCCAAGAAGAATCGGTTCGTTTGATGCGCTTTGCTAATCGTGTTCCTTTGCAATTCCAGCAAGCAGGCTGTGCTTCAACCAAAGCAGTCATTGCAACAGCATGGCGGGCGTATGGCTTGCAGCAAAGCAGGAGCGCCTTGCCTGTGGGTCCTGCTACAGTTATTGTGCATATGGCGAGTGTCTGGGTTCCTTTTACCAGTGAAGCAAAAGAGGCTATTGCTCATTATCCTGAAATTATTAAAGAGTTGCGATTGGCATTGCAGGAATGCGGAAGACAGTTAGCGAGTTATACACTCAAAAAGAGACGACTCACTGATGAACTGCAAAAACGAGGGTATATTGAAAAGTATTTGCCCCACATCGGCATTGCTCTGAAGGGATTGTTGGGTCTGAATGATGCAAAAAAAGGCGAGATTGAAGAAAATTTGAAAGTGATCCTTGAGCAAAAACGGGGCAAGCTGAAAGAGATCGGCGCAGAAAATGCTGAATATGATGCATCCTTTGCTAAGATCGGCGAGGAAAGCGAAGAAGCTGGAGACGCCTTTGTTGAAGGCGAAGCTGATGAACCCGATGAAGCTGAAGAGGACGAGAAAGGGAAGGGTGCAAAAGGCAAGGGTAAAAAACGAAAAAAACAAGAAGACGAAGAAAATCTAGGCGATGAAGGTGAGTTATAATCATGGCAAAAGAAAAACCAAAACCGGTTGACCACGATCAGAAGCCTGTTGCGGCAATGACCGTTGTACAAAAAATTAAAGATCTCGCTCAAGGAGTTTTTGAAAAAATTATTGATAAAAAAGCTCCTTATCTTGAAATGCCCCTGAGATCTTTACAGAATGTTAAGTATGATGCTCACATTGGTTATTTTGAAGCAATAGGAAAAATGAAAGGAAGAACCTTGACCGCTTCAACCGTTAAAACCTTTGCTCAAACGTTGCTGATGATGAACGAGAGCAAGAAGCTGGTTGAATCCGATGATATCGCAACCAAGAGGGAGATGTATTATATCAGCAAGAACTGGGCTGATGCCCGTTTCTTAGATCAGCCTGAATCTGATACTGTGATGGATGATTTCGAAGCTATGCTCAGCGTAAACCGAGAGCAGATTGGTTTTGTTCCTGAAGAAAAAGGCGGAGCTGTTGCGGGTAAACTTGTGGTGATTGACAAAGATACCGATACAGGCAAGGAATTGCGCATTGACTGCACCAAGTTTGGAAGCGGTGCTTATTCGGTTCCCACCTCTGTTGAACATCTTAAGTTTGAGACTGATGCAAAATTTGTTTTGGCTATTGAAACTTCAGGTATGTTCCAGCGTATGGTCAAGCACAATTATTGGAAGAAAGCCAACTGTATTTTGATTGCCATGGGCGGTGTTCCTACGCGTGCCTGCAGGCGATTTATTCGAAGATTATCTGATGAAAAGGATATTCCTGTTTATGTTTTTTCAGACGGTGATCCGTATGGGTATTTGAATATTTATAGGACACTGAAAGTGGGTTCCGGAAACGCCGCACACATCAACAAGTACTTCTGTGTTCCCAAAGCAAAGTTCTTGGGAGTTACTCCACAAGATATTATTGACTACAAACTTCCCACCCACCCTTTGAAAGAGATTGATATCAAACGAGTGAAAGATGGGATGAAAAACGATCCCTTTGTCCAGCACTACAAAGAGTGGAGAAAGGCTCTTGATCAAATGGTTTCCATGAAGAAAAGGGCGGAACAGCAGGCATTTGCAGCGCATCACTTGAATTATGTGATGGATGTCTACCTGCCTGAGAAACTCAAAGATCAGAAGACGTGGTTGCCTTAACAGAATTAATACGCTGTTGTTCGCGTTCGATGATGGTGTTCAGTTGGAGGAATCGTGTCTCCCATTAACCAGAGTGCATCGTTGATCTGCATTGCCGTAAACCTATTTTCTAATGTTCTCTTCATTGCTTCAACAGCAGCGATCGTGTGAGCTCGAATTTCTACTTCTTCAGCTGATCCTTTGGGAAGCTCTATTTTGTTGTCAACTTTTGCGCTGAGCTCAGAACTATATCTTAATACTCCATGATATCGAAGCACCATTGGAAGGATATAATCTGCGCAGGCAGTGAGTTGATCACTATTTTTTAAAGAATCGCCTCCTATTTGTGAAACATCTGAAACAAGCAACTGTGTACGTTTACAGAAATGAACGTCCTGGTTTTCATACGTTGCAGTATCTCGAAAACTTGGAAACACATCAACAAGTATATCTACCAAATGCAGAGCATCTCCTTCGCTTGCTTCTACAACCCCTACAAAGTTTCCTTGATATCTTTCTTGAACTGTTCTTCCCACTTCACGGAGTATTGCTACTCTTTCTTTGAGCAAGGGAATTGTTGTAGTTCCTCTCAAAATCGCTTCAAGTTGTTCATCTTCTATATCTGCTAAATATGCTGGATCAAGCAGAGGGATATCTTCTTCAACTGCTCGGTGCAGGGCAGCAATCATGCTCCAAGTTCCTCTTTCAAAGGTTTTTTCTTGATACTCCACGCTCCATTTTGGTTCCCCCCAATAGCTAAAGCTGATCGCATTAAAAACAAACAAGAATGCAAGCCTTTGGTCTTGGTCTAAGCCCTGGAGGTTGATGGGGCAGTCTGTTGACCAATGAGATCCTCGTGTTTCTTCAAGGTCTTGAGCTAACGTTTCAGTTAACTTTTCCAGTCTCTCTTGATCTATGCTTACGTGTTGAGGGTGTTTTAACACTAGTTGGAGGCTTTCAAGTACCAGGTTCTTGGGGGTTTTTGTAACCATAATTTAAGAGTAGAGAATTCTTTAATATATGAACTTATCGTTACCAAGTAACATAATTATATGGGACTCAGTAACATAAATCTCACACAACCTTCCCCATTCCCCACAACAGTTTCGCATACGTCTTGAATGAATTTGCAACTTCTTGGTTTTGGATTACAACAGAAAATGATCGTCCTTTGTTGATGCCGATCGTTACCGTATCTGCATAGATCTCCAGCCATGCATGGGTAATCAAACCCTTAGGCATATATCTCACTTTGCTGAGCGGATAGGATGCCGATGCTTTTCCATACGGATCTTTTGCGTATGCGTTGTACAGATATCTGCAAAAGATTCCTTTTTCATATCTTCGTCTGTGATAATCTCTAAAATAAGGGGTCATCATACCCTCGTAGGGACTTTTTGCAACCCCCATAATCCAGATTTCATCGCCTTTCTTCATAATCTGGAGAGTTCTTTCACGAGCTGTTTGGATTCCTTTCAACCCTTCGTAAATCTGTGCTGTTTCGGTTGTTATTGCGGTTTGATGTTCAGCTTTCAAACTCACAATCATATTCTTGAGTGTGTCTTCTTGCTGCTTCAGGTCAGCTTCTTTTTCCTGCAGATAGACCAATAATCGCTGGGGGTCAGCAGCTTTGAAGTGCTTGGTTTTTTGTTTGACGATATGACTTACTAATCCCTTTTTTGCAAGCCGTTCGAGAATAGCGTAGACTTTCGATACCGATATGCCTGACTCATCCACCACCGGTCCAGACGTGGTTTCTCCCAGACGAATCAGTGCAAGATAGACTTTAATCTCACCTTCAGTAAGGCCCAGTTTTCGGAGTGGTTCAAGTTCCATCACCGGTCTTTGGGATTCTGTCCTTTTAAATCTTTCCCCCCTGGGGGGAAGTATAGTTTAAATAGAAGCGCCTCTTCAGGATAGTTAACGATGTTAAAACACATCCCACCCCTCCCATGAAGCCAACACCCTTTACTGATTATCAACCAAGCATCTCGGAAATCGTTCGTGATTCAGGCCGATTACAAGCGTATATCTCTACACTCCTTGGTGTTACGCTCCAGCTTCTTCGCAAGCAGGAACAAGGTCGCATGCCGGAAACTGCTGAAGCAGAGGCAATGGTTGCTTCAATTTTGGATCATGCTCATGTATTTCCTCTTCCTATTTATGAGACACGAGCTCATGACATCCTCAGAAGAGCACACATACTTCCCCAAGATACACCTCATTCATTACAGGAAAGAGCAAACCGAATCTATCATCAAATAACCCCTTATGTTCAAGGCCCTTCTGTTCTTGATTTGGGTTGCGGTGATGGCAGAGTTGGCGAATGGCTTGCCCAAAGAGATGGTCTTGATGTTGTGCTAGCTGATATTTACCAACATGCACATATTGATGAAACCGGTCTGCGTTTTGTTCGCGTTCATTCAAATGGAACGGTTCCTGATACTCGACAGTATGACACTACTTTGCTCTTAACTGTTTTGCATCACAGTGATGATCCATTGAAAACGCTTGGGCAAGCAAAGCAACGAACAAAACCAGGCGGAAAAATAGTTGTTATTGAATCAGTGTTTGGTATTGACAAGGCTGTTCAAGAACCAAACGGGGATGCGTATGCTCAAGAAAATGCACGTCGATTCAAAGCATTGTCTCCTGAAGAACAGCGTCAGGCAAATATCTTTTTTGATCATTTTTACAACCGCGTCATTCACTTCAGTCCTGATCCTGCCAAAAAAGTGAATGTTCCTTTTAACTTTAACACGCCCGAAGGTTGGAAGGCAATCTTTGAGGAGCATGGATTTCAACAAGAACGTCTGGTTTATCTTGGTTTTGATCAGCCGGTTGT
>DUFX01000025.1:5819-7628 GCA_013331695.1 Candidatus Woesearchaeota archaeon | reverse complement strand
ATGATCGCGGTGTGCAATCACTTCATCTGCATCAAGCACAAGAATCCAGTCTCCGGTTGCATACTTCAAACTTTCATTGCGCGCAGCACTAAAGTTATCCGCCCAAACAAAATCAAGGAGTTTTCCGCCAATCTGATCAACAAAACCCCGGGCAATCTCTTTTGTCTTGTCAGAACTTCCTGTATCAACAATAATTGCTTCATCAACTAAACCGCGCACTGATTCCAAACAAGCAGAAAGAAAACGTTCTTCGTCTTTGACAATCATGCATAAACTCAGACGAGACTGTGGTGAGGAGAGAGATGATGCTCTTGATTTTGATGCTGATGGTGTCTGTTGTTTTTTTCCCATACCCATGACCCTAGCGGGTTCATAAAGAGAGGATTATTAAAGGTTTGGGTGATGANNGTCCCTAATTTACGAACCATCTTTCCCTCGTGCAATTCTTCTGAATCTTGAAGGAC
Source organism: Candidatus Woesearchaeota archaeon (assembly GCA_013331695.1). Classification (GTDB taxonomy): domain Archaea; phylum Nanobdellota; class Nanobdellia; order Woesearchaeales; family UBA12501; genus UBA12501; species UBA12501 sp10192u. The sequence goes on along the minus strand of DUFX01000025.1, from coordinate 7,164 downwards.
AACGTTGATGTGGATGTCAAACGCACGCAACGTTCCAACGTACTGCTTGTTGTTCTTTAAATCAACCAATACACGCTTATTGCGCGCTTCATTTAATGCGTCTAAAGGACGTGAAACCTCTACCATATGTTAACACCCCGCTGGTTTAAAATCAATAAAATCAANNATGGTTACGATGCATGATCGAGGAAAACAGAGTCCCAGTGGCTCACGGTATGTACAAGCAAGAAAGCATAGGCTTCTGCAGATGGGAAGCAAACCCACCCACACGAAACTGGGTGAAAATCAGCGCACAGCCAGCAAAAGAAAGTTTGGCATCATCAAAGTGCGACAAACGAGCGGGAATACGATTAATCTTTCTGATCCCAAAACAAAAAAGACGATTACTGCAACCATCAAACTCGTTACCGGAAACCCTGCAAATCGGCACTTTGTGAGACGAAATATCATTACCAAAGGAACGATTCTTGATACGGACAAAGGAAAGGCGCGCGTAACTTCCCGGCCCGGACAGCATGGTAGTATTAATGCGGTGCTGGTTGAGTAGAAAGGATTAAGAATTGATGCGTATTCTCAAATTTCTTAAAAGATCAAGGAGCACGAATGGATATGGACCAGGATCAAATCCAGGAACTTTTACTCAAACTTTTGAGAGGCGAAGCTGATATTGATCCTCTGACAGGCGCCATCGTATCTGCAACACCGCCACCTCAAAGCCCTAAAACTCGACAGGCTGATGCAGAAGTAGAAGCGAGGAAAGGGTTTGATCTGTATCAACGAATTCTTGACAATCAATATGCCCCTAGTGCTGCACGACACGATCATCCTGATGAGATCCCGCCCAGTATGCAGTTGAGACGTCTGATTGATTACCTTATTGCTCCTGTGGCAGTCTATCGTTTGTTCGCCACAGATTCTGGAATGCTTGCCATGTGTAAGATTGAAAAACGATTCTGGGAAAATCTTGAGGAAGCGGTTCCCGCAGAAATCCGAACAAGATTTCGAAACCGGGCACACACACTTGCAGAACGTATCTTTGATTATTTCCCGACATCTGATCCTACTGAAATGCCAGAAGATGCGTTTATGGATCGGGCGCGCATTGTTTTGAATGATTTTTATGGAGAACAACGAATAAGGTTCACACAGGATGTGGGGCGTGCACTCAAACTCTTTGAAGCAGACATGGAAACTGTGTATGTACCCTATGCAGAACTCGTACTTGCTACGGTGTTTCTTCAAGAAGCACTTGACCAGAATGCACTGCATGAGTATTGGCTCATAGAAAACAAGCATGCAGAACAAGGGGCGCCAACCGGTTTCCTTGCACAAAGCAGCGGCGACC
>DUFX01000025.1:0-5768 GCA_013331695.1 Candidatus Woesearchaeota archaeon | reverse complement strand
CCTCGGCATCATCATCCTCATCGCACTTTTGATTCCTGTTGTTCTTGTTATTCGAGAGATGAAACGAGAGGGCTTTACCAAAAAAACAACAACCCTCTTAGTGATGGGTCTTCTCGTGTTCGGCGTTGCCTTTATGGTGTATATTGACGGTTCAAATTTGAAACAGCACTTTGAAAATGCTCCCAAACTGTTTCTGCTTGACAACCAAGGAACCCTTGTTGCAGGCATCAAGGAACTGCGCACTGAAACAACTTACACGATTCAATATCTCGCACAGGCAGAACTGGATGAGTTGAATCTGTTATATCAGCAAGGCAGTCTTGAAAAAATGAAAGGAACCAGCGACACGCTGCTCATTTTTGCAAAAGAGTATTTTGATGTTGATGAAATGAAGTTTGTGGATTCAAAGCCATTTTTTAGAAGCGAAATTGATGAACTCTTTGCAACCCAAGATCCCATCAGTTTCTATGCCGAAGCACTGCGCTACAAAACCGTGTATGACACCGAACCAGCTCCCCTGATTGAAGTAGAAGTTCTGGTGCACGAACGCCTGGTCGAAGAAGTGAAAAAAAAGCTCCTGCTTGAAGATCCTGCACAGCTCAAGGGCATGTTTTTTGCAACCTTGCTGATGCAGAAGGTCAATACACAGGATGAGAATACCCTTCTGGTGGTGCTCGATGCACTCCAAAAAGAAAAGGTCATGATGCACAAGGAAAATCTTGTCCTTGCTGTTGGTAAACGACTTCCGCAACCTGTCGTACGATTTTTCTTAACGAATCAAAAGAAATAAAGATGAGGTAAAGATACGCAACCATGGAAATCCAAAGCATCCTCGTGATTATCGCACTCTCGTTGCCGGTTGTTGCTTCAGCTATTACGCTGATAAGAAAAGGCTGGAGCTGGGGNNTTTTCACAGAACTTTCCTGCCTCATCAAAAATTGTATTGCTCGAAGACAATAAGGAAGTCATTGCAGGCTTCACAGGAAAACTAAGCGAGAATGAAACCCCCGCACTCTTGACACGACAGCAGGTCAACGAATACCATTTGTATTATGAAAACAAAGAATTCAACAAAATAAAAGGAACCCATTACAAGGCCTTGATCGTTTCATTAAATGCGTTTGATCAACTGAAGCCCGAGGAGACTGTGGGAGTTGGAAACGACCATTTTACGATTGATTTTACAAAAAGCCTCTTGCGCGCAGACCAGCCAGGCATTATCTATGCGAATGAAATCATACGGCAGGGAAGCGAAGAAAATCGTTTTGGAGCGCAATCGGTTGCGGTATTAAGAAAACAAATCGAATACGAAATCAAACAACAGCTGGGTGATGATGCACAAATCAGAGCAGCCTTCTTTGGAGCACTGCTTGCCAAGGCTATTGAACAGCAAAAAGCAGCTTTTATTCTCCGAGGCATTAAACGCAAGAAGATCGTGCTTTATGAAGAAAGCTTTTTATTTAAAGTCATCAAATTAGTCCCTGAAAAGCTGATTGACATCCTGGTGGGAGAGAAATACTGGTTTATCCTGAAGGAGTGAGATTAAAGAGAGAGAAAGGCAGTTCAGAAAAAAAAGAGGTATGGTGATGGGGATTTTTGATAAATTGAAGTTCTGGAAGCATGATGAAGGTTTGAAGTTTGATGACAAGTTTGATCCCTTAACACAGCCAGGACCGTATGGTGGAAAGGATTTTGATTATGGTTTAGGAAAAGACATGACACCAGGCCTTGCAGGAACGTCAGATTTGGGAGCGCCTGCGGGATATCAAGGACAACCAACGGGAATGGGAACTGCAGGAGAGATGGAACATATAGGCGATGACTATGGGATGAAACCGGTATCGCTTGGGCAACAACGAAATTATGATCAGGATAGGAGGGGAGACCGAGGTCATGATCAGACTCAGCAGGGATTTCAGATTGATAGGCGCGATCTTGAAGTAGTTTCGGTCAAGTTAGATTCGATTCGTTCAACGCTGGAATCGATCAACACCCGCCTCAGTGCCATGGAAAATGATCTGGTGCAGTTGAAAAGAAGAGGGGGATGGTAAGTGGGATGGCACAACACCGATTGAAACACGATGCACACGATAAACATACACTTTTTACCCTCATCGTTTTGCTGATTATTCTCTTTGATCAAACGACCAAGTATGCGGTAAAGCTGTTTCCGTTAGATTCTGAAAAAGTTATCATTCCCAAGGTGCTTTCTTTCAGCCACATCCACAACTATGGGGCATCCTTTGGCATACTTCAGAATCAGACAGCGTTTCTGATCTGGTTTTCTATCGGCGTGGTGATTGCGATTTTGTGGTATTTTCACAAGATCCCTTTTTCGTACCTTCCCTGGGTCGCACTCATTTTTGGAGGCGCTGTTGCAAATCTTATTGACCGGCTGAGCTATGGATTTGTCATTGATTTTATCAGCGTCGGATTCTGGCCTGCGTTTAATGTTGCAGATAGTGCAATTACGATCGGTGTGTTGGTNNTCTTCCAACATTTCGATACCTTTTAATTTACCCTGCCGTTTCAGCCAATCCACTTGAGAATTTCTATATTTGAAAACAATGTCGCCTTTTTCTTTGGCAGCATATTCCCATGGCTCAACAATCACCAGGTCTCCTTCACGCACCCATAGGTGGCGTTTCAGTCTTCCTGGAATACGGCAGATGCGTTTCAGGCCGTCCAAACATTTTACAGACATTCTGCTTCCGCCCAAGCGTTGTTCAACAATGCCAAAGATTTCAGGAGGCCTCGGAAGCTTGATTCTGCTGATTTCGTCTTCGATTTTTTGTTGCAGTGCGAATTCTTTCTTTTTCAGACCCATAATTTGAGAAGAAGGATCGTGCTTTATAAATCTTGCTGTTTACGTGGCTCTTCTGACGACAAGGAAATTTTACAGGATTGACAATTTGATAAGCTTCCTGCAAGATGATACAGCGAAAAGAAAAGGATGAGGATGCTCAAGGCAAGCAGTTCTCTTCCTTGGAAAGGAAGCAACGCAGCAGCGCTTCCTACACCAAGCAATGAAAGCAAACTGATACCACAACTAGGACAGGTGGTGACCGTTGTGGTGGTCAACACCGCAAGCACACTTGCACCTGCATCCTGTGCCGAGGTTTGACGAAGCGCATAGATTTTGAACATAAGAATAGAAAAGATTGCACTGACTAATACTGCTAAGAGCACCACTTCAAGGAGTGCAAGCGTTGAAGATGCAGTGAAGATACCTTTCAAAAAACCAGCAATAAGGGTGAGTTTGCTGGAGAAGGACACATCAGAAAATACAAAATGAAGCATGGTTCTGAGATTTGCAAGAAGCAGACTTGCTAAAAAAACGATGATCGTCAAAAAAAGAGTCAACAAGAAGTAGCGAGGCTGACGAAGAATCTGCACAATCAGTTGAAAACGTTCCTTGAGTGATGTCATAAACTGCCCCATGACCGAGTTTAGGAGTGTGGAGTTTATAAAAATTGTGGAAGGATTGGGGGTTGAGTAAAACGAGTTTGTTTTTTTCGTTTTTCCGGTTGGAATGTGGTTATTCCCATCCGACTTAAATGATCAAGAATCTTTATAAGCGAGGTAGAATGATGGGAACATCATGACCCTGAAAAAAGGACGCTACTTATTCACCAGTGAAAGTGTGGCAGAAGGACATCCTGATAAATTATGCGACCAAATTTCTGATGCAATTCTTGATGCACTGCTTGCAAAAGACCCGAATGCCAGGGTTGCCATAGAAACCCTTGTCAAAACCGGATTTGTGGTCGTTGCGGGAGAAGTCACGACCAGTGCCTATGTTGACATTCAAGAGATAGTACGAAAAACCATCTGCGATGCGGGATACGATCGACATGATATTGGTTTTGAAGGACAAACCTGCGGTGTGCTTGTTGCAATTTCTGAACAATCGCCTGATATTTCTCAAGGAGTAACCGAAGGAAAAGGACTGCATAAAGAACAAGGAGCAGGAGACCAAGGATTGATGTTTGGATATGCAACGAATGAAACAGCAGAATACATGCCCTTGCCGATTATGCTTGCACATAAACTCCTTATGGAAGTACGAAGATTGCGACGCGAAAATGTTCTTCCCTATCTCCGGCCTGATGCAAAAAGCCAGGTGACCGTGGAATATGAAGATGGAAAACCTGTACGTGTTCATACCGTCGTGATCTCAGCACAGCATGCGAAAGATGCTCCTTACGAGCAGATCAAAAAAGATCTTATTGAAAAGGTTATTAAACCGATCTGCGGAAAAATGCTCGATGATAAAACCATTTTCCACATCAACCCAACCGGATCCTTTGTTGTTGGCGGACCGGTTGCCGACGCCGGCGTCACCGGAAGAAAAATTATTGTGGATACCTATGGTGGACACGGAAGCCATGGGGGCGGAGCATTTTCTGGCAAAGACCCTTCAAAAGTAGACCGCTCTGCAGCGTATGCTGCACGNNATTGTTGAGCTGGTGCGAAAACATTTCCCTATCAAACCTGCAGATATCATCAACCAGTTGAAATTACGAAGACCGATTTATAAGAAGACTTCTGTGTACGGTCATTTTGGAAGAAATGATCCTGATTTTACGTGGGAGAAGCTGGATAAGGTTGATGTTCTGAAGAAAGAAGCTGGCCCGTTGGGAAAAGCTGAGCATAGCGGAAGAGAAGTTCCGCTGGATTAAGAAGGAAGAGATCTTGCACGTTTAGGTTGATTACATGAAACTCACCGACATTCTTAAGGAGAAGAAAAACATTGTTTCTGTTGAAGTTGAACCGCCCTTATTAGGAAAAGGGATCAACAGTTTGTGGGAGATGCTTGATCCTCTGGCAAGATTAGGAATTTCTTGGGTTGATATTACGTATCATGCTGAAGATATTGTAGGGTATGAAGAAGGAAATGACAACGGAAGCGGAAATGGAAGTAACGGTCTTGTTCCGGTCTTCGAACGAAAAAAACCCGGAACAGGAGCCATTGCAGGAGCGATCATGCAACGGTATCGTGACCAGAGAATGGAGGCAGTTCCGCATGTCATTTGTTCTGGTTTCACTGCACGGCAGACAGAAGAATTTTTAGTTGAGGTTTCATATCAAGGTGTGACGAATGTTCTCGCAGTGCGAGGAGATCCTCCCAAAGGACCGGATGGAAAGCGACTGGAGTTTGCTCCTGTAAAAGGAGGGCATACGCATGCAAGCGAGCTTGTGCAACAGATTGTTGGCTTGCGTGAAGGACACTATCTTGGAGCACGAGAAGGAGAACCACTTGATTTCTGTGTGGGAGGAGCATGCTATCCTGAAGGATTGGCAGGAGAAAGTATCAAGAGACAGCTTGAGTGGCTCAAATATAAAATAGATCAAGGCATTGAGTATCTTGTTACGACCATGTTCTTTGAGAATGCAAAATATTTCCAGTTTAGAGACCGCGCTTATGCTGCCGGAATTCGTGTGCCCATCATTCCAGGAATTACTCCTCTCTCAAAAGTAGGCCAGCTCGAAAGCATGCCAAGCATGTTTGGATGCACGATTCCCAGGGGGTACCGGGAAGTCATCAAACTTCACCAAGATGAATTGGGTGAGGAAGAAGTCAAAAAGACAGGAATAGATTGGTGTGCTCGGCAATGTAGAGAGTTGAGAAGACAAGGTGCACCAAGTTTACATTTCTATGCAAATAGGAATGCACCAGTTGCTGAAGTTATCGAGCTCATAACACCGACAAGCATGTAAAGTTGTACTATTGAAGTATACGCCACAACAAACAATATAAACCATCA
>DUFX01000093.1:7350-8991 GCA_013331695.1 Candidatus Woesearchaeota archaeon | reverse complement strand
GCAATTGATGAAAAGTACATCAAAACAGGAAAAGTGAAACTGGTCTACCGGGACTTTCCCTTGAACTTTCACCAGCAAGCACAGAAAGCTGCTGAAGCATCAGAATGTGCAGATGAACAAGGCAAATTCTGGCCCATGCATGACAAGCTCTTTAACGAAGGAGTACAAGGCGGAGTCGAAGGATTCAAGAAGTATGCAAAAGATCTTGGCTTAGACACAGGAAAATTCAACAAATGCCTTGACTCAGGAGAAATGGCAGGTGAAATTAGAAAAGACCTTGCCGATGGAGGAAGATATGGAGTCAGCGGAACACCTGGCTTCTTCATCAACGGTGTCAAAGTCGTTGGTGCACAGCCCTTCCAAGTCTTTGAGCAAGTCATTGAAGCTGAACTGAAGAAGTAGAGCGAAAGCTTTGCTTTATTTTTTTACTTTTCTTTTTCTGTTTTTTTCTTCGTTTTTTATATTCTGTTTCTTAGTTTTATAATGCAGAGGAAGTATCAAGAACAGGAGCACGTTGACTTCTATAACTTTCTGCAACATCCGGCGCTGAAAAAGAGCTTAACACCGCTTCGGAAGCCATTTCTCGAGCAGTTTCAAGATCAAGTCCGGGTTTAGCATAAGAAGGACATTGTCGGACGTTTCTTTCGATAAGATCCCTATAGGAACGGAGTCTTCCAGCAAGATCATTAAAATAGGCTTGTTCATGCGCAGAACTCATAGGAAATGAGAATGAGGACTCTGAAGTTGCACGGTGTGCAAGGGCAATAACTCCTCCCTGACCTTCAACAAGATGGACAGGAACACCACCTCTGTTAAATACAGACCAATAAGGTGTTAAATCTACGCTAGAAGGAACACCTGCACGCATAAGCTCATCATAAATGATGTCTCTTAACTCTGCAAGTTTCATATCTTAGCACCCTCAGACTGCGAATAGTCAACATCTTAACGTTGAAGTTGTTTTTCAGTCTGTGCAACCGTATGAGTATTTAAAATATCACTTTTCTGAAGCCACCCTCGCCGTGCAGTCAGAAGCCCATATCTAAGGTAGGTCAGTTGGTCTTTGCTGTGTGCGTCTGAACTGATAACAAACTCGCACCCCAACTCTCTCGCAAGCTGAACATGGCTGTCTTTCAAATCCATTCTTTTGGGCTGGCCGTTGATCTCCAGATAAACACTCTGGTCTTTTGCTGTTTGAAAGACCTTCTCAAGATCAAAGTCAATCGGATCGCGTTCAGGAATGTTCCTTGCGGTAGGATGAGCGAGCACATGGACAGGATAGTTTTCGATGGCGTGGCAAATCCGTTTGGTCATCTCGCCATTTGCCATACGAAACGAAGAGTGAATGGAAGCAAGCACCACATCAAGCTTTTTGCATGCTTCTTTTGATAATGCGAGCTCCCCATTTGCTTTGATGTCCACTTCTGCACCTTTGAAAAGATGAAAATCAAGCTTGTTCTGTTCAAATTTATTGTTGAGTTTGTCAATCTCTGCACCTTGTTTTGCAAGGCGTTTTTCATCAAGTGGATGAACGATTCCGATACCTCCGACATGATCGGTTATCACCATAAATTTCCATCCAAGCTCCTGTGCTTTTCTCGCCATCTCTTCCATGCTGTGCGCACCATCGCTCCAGTTGGT
>DUFX01000093.1:767-7254 GCA_013331695.1 Candidatus Woesearchaeota archaeon | reverse complement strand
CAAGCACTTTGTCAACACCCTTCAATGTGATAAATTTTTCCATCACAGTTTTTGGCTGTGTTGAAGTAATGAGAATATCCAGATCTCCCACAGTCTCTTTTCCACGTCGAAAAGAACCTGCAACGATAGCATCTTGAACACCCGGAACTCTTTTCAAAGTTTGAACAATCTCGTCTGCAAGTGGAGCAACATGACCAAGAAGGAATCGTTCAGGTCCACGTTTTTCGAGTCGTTTGATGCTTTCGAGAATCTGCTGTTCTTTCTTTTCNNTCAGCAATATCTTCAGGAAGGCTTTCAATGGTCTGTGCAGCTTTACGATAGGCCTGGGGCTTCCATTGCACGTCTTGAATCTCAAGAAGGTCTGCAATTTCGTAGAGGATGGCTGCAACGTGGCTGTTTTTGCGCATATCTTTATGTTTATTTTCGTGATTTATATAGTTTCTATTATTTTAGCCCTCATCACCCCCTAAGAAGTTCGGTACCCCAAGGTAAAACTGTACGAAAAATATTTAAAAGCACAGATAGTCTTCATGATAACATGAAAGATTGGAAAACATTTTTTGCAGTGAATAAGAAAAAAAGATATTGAAAAAGTCAAGACCTGCCTGTACAACACCAAAGATTATGCAGGGGCGAGCGGGGTATTTTCATTGGATCAGAACGGCGATGCAGTCAAACACCTCATTATCAAAACCGTCAAAGACAGAACCTTTATAAAACTGGGGTAGGATAAAAGGCGTGTGGTAGCAACACTCAAGCGTGAACTTGGACTGATGCAGGTAACGATTGCCGGCGTCGGTATTATTCTTGGAGCAGGTATTTACACACTGATTGGCGTTGCTTCGCAAAGCGCAGGAAACGCAACCTGGCTTGCATTTCTGATCTCGGCATTTGTCGCTATGTTTACCGGATTAAGCTATGCTGAACTCTCGACGATGTTTAAGGGAGACGGCGGAGAATTTGACTACATCAACGCAGCGCTCAGCAAGAAATTTGCATTTCTTATCGGATTGTTTATGATCATTTCCGGCTTTATCAGTGCAGCAACGGTTGCTCTGGGATTTGGAGGCTATTTTATCAGATTGTTTTCCATTCCCACCCTTACACTGATCACTGCTTCCATCGGCCTTGTCATCGCCATGACCATCATTAACTTTGTTGGCATTCGAGAATCGAGCTGGTTTAATACTATATCTACTTTTATTGAATTTGGCGGCCTTATTTTAATTATTCTGTTCGGCCTTGGTAAGTTAGGGTCTGTGGATTATTTTGCTATGCCAGAAGGGCTTTCCGGCGTCTTCAGTGCAAGCGCCTTGGTCTTTTTTGCGTATATGGGATTTGAAAGCATTGTCAAACTTGCTGAAGAAACTAAAAATCCGACAAAAACTATTCCACGAGCATTGATTCTTTCGTTGATTATTACTTCGGTGCTGTATGTTCTCGTTGCAGTGTCTGCAGTAAGCATCCTTGGATGGGAAGAACTTTCCCAATCTTCAGCTCCGCTTGCAAGCGTCGCTCAAGCCTTCTTGGGAAGTAAAGCGTTTATGCTCTTAGGTATCATCGCACTCTTTTCGACAGCAAATACGGTCTTGATTAGTCTTGTTACAACATCACGACTCATGTACGGCATGGCAAAAGAGCATTCACTCCCTAAATTCTTTGCGTATGTGCATCCTCGAACACGAACACCTGCTGCTGCCATCTTTATCCTCCTTTTCTTGACGGTTATTTTTGTGTTTGTAGGAGATATTGAAATTGTTGGAAATCTGACCAATCTGTTCTTGTTCCTTACGTTTGCTGCAGTGAACCTCAGTTTGATCATCTTACGATACAAATGCGATTACAAGAAGAGGCACAACAATAAAACTTTCAAATGCCCGATCAATGTTGGAAAGTTCCCGGTTATTGCACTGATTGGCTTGCTCAGTTCGCTGGGAATGATGTTCTTTGTCGTGAGAAATTTGATGGGCTAGTCAATCAGCATATCTTCTTCAACCTTAGAAATGAGGCTGAACATGATGATGCCTAAGCCTGCAATAATAAACGCTGCCTGATGTGACCATAAGAAAACACCTGCAAGCACCACATACACNNGGGATGATGGCTGAAAGGAAGAGGTAGCGTCGTTTGGAGCCTACCAGATTTTCAAAAAATGCAAAGTTCGTCGCAATGCTGATCTCAAACACGAGCCAGCTCATGTGCACAAAACCAAGATATGCAATGTCAAAATTGAGCTCCATCAGTTTTAACTGCGCCATCCAAAAGATGAGGAATGCAAAGGCGCTGATGGAAATGCCATCAAAGGCAAGGATGCGCAGGATTTTGTGGTGATGAAAGTACTGCATCCCATTCTTGAGAACAGTCCAATAATGACAAGCTTGCCCATGCCTCTTGTGCGGAGGTTCTTTCAGGAAAAATCCAGTTGCTGTTGCAGCAAGAAAACCAAGGCCTGTCAGATAAAAGGTCCAGGGGTAGCCTACCGAAGCACCAAGCAAGCTTCCGATGGGTGCAGCAACAAGAATTCCAAAGAGAAACGAGCATTCGTAATATGATAAGACTTTTTTAGACTCGTGTTCTTTCTTGATCTGTTTTAGGCTGTCGTAAAGGAGGGCTTGGTCTGCTCCTGAAAGCAGGGCAACAGCCAGGGCCCAGAGCGTTTCTCCGAGAAGAAAGTACCAGAAGCTGGGTTTGATGGTGTACATCAAAGCTCCGAGACAGCCAAAGAAGCCCGCTATCAGGATCGTGTGTTTTCTCCCAAAATAATCAGCAAGCGCTCCTGTTGGGATCTCAAATACAAAGAGAGCGAAGACGAACAAGGCTTGGAGGATGAGGACTTCTGAAAATGACAGTCCGCCCCACTGCATGAAGAATGGGACAATGATGCCTGCAGTAAAGTGAAGCCCTGAGAAGAACTTCAGCAGNNAGGATACCAATCTTCGCAAGAGTTCGTCATGAGGACGAGGATCTACAAGATCGATGCGAGTTCTCTCATATTTCCCTTCAGAATCCTTATCGCTTCGAAAGTGATCATAATAGCGATGCAAAGCACTTGCTACCGTATCTGCATCGTGAACTAAAGGATAGGTCGTGTCAGCTCGAGGTTCAAATCGTAAACGACCAACAAAGGTTCTTGGCATGATATGGTGAAGAACCTGCTCATCGACGGTATCATGCAACATCCCGTCAATAATGACACGATCAAGACCCTCAGCTTCCGACTCAAAATGACGCAAAAGAGTAACCAGCGCCATGACCGTGATTGCTCGATGACCATATCCAAGAATCTGGTTGTGAGTGATGCGAATATGGATATAGGGATGTCTACTTGAAACTTCAGTAATACGCTCATCGTGGCCTCCTTTTTTTCTGATCTTACCCATCAATTTAGCTGAGGGTAGGACATCAGCAGAGTTATCAGAAGTCACAGCAACATAAATCTCAGGCCAACGACCATGGTTCGATTCGTCAATTCCGGTATATCGTGGCATGGGCAGATCACAGAATTATTACTATATAAAGATATCAATGCTTGAGTATAGAGAATTTTGCAATTTGCGGTTTATGAAGTCTAAAAGGTAGGTATATACAAAATAGACACAAACTATTTATAAACAAAACACCCCACTCTTTAATGGAAAAGCATAAATAGGGGTAACGATGCCAAAAAGAGGTGTGATAAAAAATGGCAAAATCAATTGAACAAACTCCTGTTTTGAAAGGTGAAGACAGAGTAAGATTCATGAATATTCTTTCTAACGTAGACCGAGTTACATTGGAAACTCATGAAAGAGAAGTACAAGAGATGGTAAAAACAATACCAAAAAAGCTTAAACTTTAAATTTTCTATTTTATAATCCTATTAATATCATAAAACATGGGCACAGCATCAACATTCTCTTTAGCAAGTGACTCTTTTACTTTTTCATCGTTATGAGAATAAAGAAACCCAAGCTTTTTATACCATATATGAGCACCTGTGGCTTTTTTTGCATGGGTAGTTATAACTCTACATCCGACCTTAGTTTTTAAGTCTTGAGCATGGTCTAGGATAGATGCAAATATTATTTTTCCTAGTCCTGAATATTGCGATGCTTGGAGTTGGCTATTATAATTATCAGCCACACATAATCTCCCTATTTTTAATGCAGGTATTGACGAATATTCAGCTTTTTCTTGAAACGGTAATAACGGTTCAGTTCCATTTGCCAAGGTTTGTTTATCCGTTAGAAGTGTAGCATATCCTGCTAAGGTACCCTTATGAAGAAACAAATAAGTCTTAGAAAAATCCAAGCAACTTTCATTCCAAGCATTCTCTTTCAGAAACGCTTCTAATTCCACGCAAACAGAAGAAACAAAACCCACAATCAAGTGTAAATTGTCTTTAGTTAATTTTTGTACTTCTAAATCTTCTTGTCTTAATTGTTTTTTTGACATTAAAGAAGAGGTTTATTGAGAATTATTAAATGTTATCTCTTTTACCAATTATAACATACCGGAACTCTGCATCCTTCAATACATCAAACCCTATTTTCTTAACACCCTTCTCTTAACACCCTCCCTTTGGACAGCACCTGCAAATGAACTGATACCAGCCATTCCTTACCCGCCGAGAACCTAACAGAACTGCACACAAACAATCTTTAAATACCAGAGTGAGATAAGACCTTCTATGGCCAAGAAACAAGAACAAAAACAGAAAAAAGAAAAGAGAGAACAAAAAAAGACAGCACCAAACGCCAAGAAAATACAAGAACAGAAGATGCAAGAGCATGAAGAAGACATCCTTCACTGGGCTGACCATATTGCAAAAGAAGTCAAAGCCCGTGTTGATGCTGACCCGAAGCTCAAGAAACTGGTGGAAAAACAGGGCTTTATTGTCTATGATGAGAAAACTCCTTCTGGAAAAATTCATGTGGGTTCAGGACGAGGCTGGATCATCCATGATGCCATTGCCAAGGCCATGCGAAGCCAAGGCATGCAAGCAACCTTTATTCTCTCCAGCGATGATATTGATCCGTATGACAAACCGAACAAGGAGCTTCCATCTGATTGGGATAAATATTTAGGAATGCCGTTTAGAAATATGCCAAGCCCTGTTCCAGGATACGAACATTTTGGAGATTATTACTTCCGACAAGCAACAGAAAAATTTGGAGAGCTGGGCATTGAAGCAGAACTGGAAAGTACTGGAGAACAGTATGAAAAAGGAATCTTTAATAAAGCGATAAAAACGATTCTCGACAACCATCAAAAAGTACAGGCGATCTATAAAGAATTGTATGGTGAAGAAGCCGGCGGAGCAAACAAGATTCCTTTTAATGTGATTTGCGAGAAGTGCGGAAAGATTGCAACAACCCGAGCAACACACTGGGATGCAAAAAAAGAACTTCTTGCGTATGAATGCAAAGATGACGTCGTGAAATGGGCGCAGGGATGCGGCCATACCGGAAAAGTGAGCCCGTACAACGGCAATGGAAAGTTTCCTTGGAAAGTAGAATGGGCTGCAAAATGGCCAAGTAAAACCGTTGTCTGCGAACTCGCAGGAAAAGATCATTTTACGCACGGCGGAAGCAGAACCTGCGCAGTGAAAATCAGCAGTGAAGTTTTGGATTATCCTCCGCCCTATCCTTCTACACGCACCGAAACAGGAGACGGCTATGAGTTTTTTACCATCGGCGGACAGAAGATGTCCACCTCCAAAGGAATAGGCGTTGCATTTGCAGATATTACCAACTATCTGCCTCCCAAAATTGTCCGTTATCTCCTCATCAAAACACGGCCTCATGCAGTCTTAAGTTTTGATCCCTGTAAAGATGATGACATCATCTTCTTGTTTGACCGCTATGATGAAACAGAGAGAATTTATTTTAAAAAAGAGAAGGCAAGCAATCCAAAAGAAGCAAAGATGCAGAAGAGGATCTATGAACTTTCACAGGTAGGACCCATTCCTAAAAAAATGCCGGCGCAGATCTCCTTTGTGTTTGCTTCGGTGGTGATTCAAACCGGCTTAAACGAAGAAGGAGCATTGAAAATCTTGAGACGGCTGGGGCATATTCCTGAAGATCTCGAAGGCCATGACATGCATGCAGTGATGGAACGACTGCATGATGCAAAACGCTGGGTTGAACGCTTTGCTTCTGAACGGTATAAATTTGAGGTGCAGTCAATAGGGCACGCCATCAAACTGAGGGAGGATGGGTTGATCGGCGAAAAAGAACGCAAAGCCTTGTTGATGGTTGCACAGACAGTGAAGAAAAAGAAATGGGATGAAAAAGCACTGCATGACGAGTTCTATCACATCTGCAAGAAGCTCAATGTAGATGTGAAAGCCTTTTTCCAGTCAGCATATAAAGTCTTGATCAACAAAGAGCGCGGGCCGCGGCTTGCTTCGTTTGTTTTGACCTTGGGTGATCGGGCAGTGCAGTTGTTTGAGAATGTTGCTTAAAGGGTATACTGATCCTTCCGCTTCTTATGCACGTTCTCGTGG
>DUFX01000093.1:0-712 GCA_013331695.1 Candidatus Woesearchaeota archaeon | reverse complement strand
TCTGATCGTTCTTTGTCGCTGTGTTCAGCGGTGTATTTTTCATTCGCATCCCTGCCTTGGTTTGCTTCGCGTTCCATGCCGGAACGGAATGCTGATCCCGAGTCTCTTGATTTTCCTAATCGGTCTAAACGCTGAAAATCACCCTGCTGCTCGCGGAGCTTCTGCTGTTCTTGAGCAAGCCATTGGACACGCTGATCGCGATCATTCTCTTCAATCGAGGGTTTATGCCAAGACAGATCAGTCTTTTTGACCAGATTTTCAATGTCTTGAACTGGAATCTGTGCAGTAATGATGCGTTCATCATACTGGCAATCAAGGCAACGCAAGAACTTCTTCTGGGCGGTGATTTCTAACTCAGTATTCTCGCTTTTACATGCAGGGCATTTTTGGACCATAACCTGGTTTTGGCGATTGAGGTATTTAAACTTTGTTGCATCATAACGGATCATAAAGGGGGAACTGTATACTAAAAATAAGAGCAACCTTACTGCATTATTATATACCACGCCACGCGTACGCGTGGCGTGGCCAGGGCCCGCGCCTCTGGCGCGGGTTGAAGCCAGCCCGATGGGCTGGTTGTGGATGATGCAGTAGAAGAGGATTATATCGTGAAAGGGATCATGACGCATTAAAATCTAGAAGTCGTATAACGACATTATTTAACTGTTATAGCCTGTATAAAACTCCCAAAAAGAGGAACATTTATAAACAA
>DUFX01000043.1 GCA_013331695.1 Candidatus Woesearchaeota archaeon | reverse complement strand
AAAAATGGGGCTACCCGGACTTTCCCTGTGAAACAAAGGTGCTCTTCAGCGTGCTATCCCTCTTTTTCACTGTTTTGAACCGGGGTCTAGAGGTCCCAAACCTCCAATGCTACCAGGCTACACCATAACCCCATTTCAAGATGCTAAGGATACCAAAAAAACCGGCATATTTAAATGTTGCGGTTTCCTTGCGAAAGGGAAGAGAACCTTAAAATCCACCGGGAAGGGGTTTATAGCCGTTTTTAGGGAATAAGAAGATCAAAATCAGGGAGAATGCCTGCCAAAACTTTTTATAGACTGAAGGCGGAAGTTAAGAGACGGAAGTGAAGAGAGTACGATGGAGTTTATAGCATGGCCCTTGACCAAAAATCTACGTTTAAGCTCAAACGATTTATCAAAGAACTGAACAGCTACCGCGGAAGACACACGGAATTCGTTTCAGTATACGTCCCAGCAGGATACGACATCGTCAAAATTATCAACCACCTTGCACAGGAGCAAGGAACTGCAAGCAATATTAAATCTGCTGCAACACGAAAAAATGTAACGGATGCGCTTGAACGCATGATTCAGCATTTACGCTTGTTTGCACGGACGCCTCCGAATGGTCTTGCAGCATTTTCTGGAAATGTTGCCTCCCAAGAAGGAAAAAGCGATGTAAAAGTCTGGAGCGTCGAACCTCCGCTTCCGTTAAACATGCGCCTCTACCGCTGTGATAAAGAATTTATTCTGCAGCCGTTAGAAGAGATGGCCCAAGAACAGAGTGTGTACGGCCTTGTGGTGTTGGATAAACGCGACGCAACCATTGCACTTCTGAAAGGAAAGGCAATTGTGCTTCTCGTAAAAACGCACTCCGAGGTTCCGGGAAAGATGAAGGCCGGCGGACAGTCAGCAGCGCGTTTTGCTCAGAACCGCGAACTTGCTGCAAAGGCGCATTTCAAGAAAGTTGCAGATTATATGAAAGACCAATTTCTTATGATGACTGAACTCAAGGGAATTCTCGTGGGCGGACCAGGGCCGTCAAAGTATGAATTTGTTGAAGGCGGTTTTATTACGGATCAAGTCAGAAAAAAAGTTATTGCCATTAAAGATTTAAGTTATACCGAAGAATTTGGGCTCCAAGAACTGCTGGACAAAAGCCAGGATGTGCTTGCAAATGAGAGCATTGCAGAAGAAAAGATGATTATGGATAAATTTTTTAGACTGCTGTCAACCAAACCGCGGATGGTTGCCTATGGCCAGGATGAGGTCAGAAAAAAACTGGAGATGGGTGCTGTGGAAATCTTGTTAGTTTCGGAAGCAACCGACGACAACCTGATCCAGGAATTTGAAAAAAAAGCAGAGGAAGTAGGAACCGAGTTGAAGATTATTTCAGTAGAAACACGGGAAGGAGTCCAGCTGAAGGATCTCGGAAAATTTGCAGCGATTCTGCGGTATGAAGTGCAGGAATATTAATTGGAGTATGTAGTGGAATGGGCAATAAGGAGATGACTTGAGATGATTTCTCACAAAAAAGATCAAGAACTTGTTGAACAGGCGTTTAAACTTCTGTATCCTGAACATACTGAACTCCTGCAGAACTACGAACTCAGTGTACGGTATTCCCGGAGATTCGCCGATTACAATGCTAATGCAGGGTATCGCTCCTTTCTTGGAAAAAAAAGAATTGCATTCCGGCTCTGCAGAAATTGGAAAGATGTCAGCAGCGAGCTTAAAATGGGGCTGTTCCAAGAACTGTTCTTAAAACTCGGAAAAAAAATCGGCCTGCCCAAGCAGAACAGGGAAAACATCAGCACACTCTATCTTGATCTGTATAACAACTTTATAAAAAATCTCCATATCGCTGCGCCCAAAACAGATATTGATCCCACGTTGCAGGTATCATTTCAGCGTGTGAATGAACGGTACTTTTTAGGTGTTGTTGAAATTCCCAACCTGGTCTGGGGCGAATTTACAAAAAGAAAACTGGGAAGCTATGATTTTCGAAGCGATACCATCACCATGAGCAGAGTTCTGAGCAAGTTGGGAGAAACAAATCCTGAATTTTTGGATACAGTCATGTACCACGAAATGCTCCATAAACAAAATAAGTTTCGGTCGTGCAATGGAAGAACCTTGTATCATGACAAGCGCTTTAAGCAGGCAGAGCAGATGTTTGAAGATTTTGAAAATGTACAGAAACGCATGAATCAGGCGGTGCGCTCTGCACGGAGACCGCCAGGAGTACGGCTCCCTTTTGAGAGAAAAGAGGCAACTATGAAGGCATCTCCGCTGGAGTTCCTGAAATCAGTATGGAGAGACAAACTTTAAATATGCTTAAAGGAAGACAAAGAGAAAGTATAGAGCATGCAATCGGTGCATACAATTTGAGGTGAAAGGATGGCAAAGAAAAAAGCAAAGAATTTGAAGCAAGGAGATGTTGTTTATTTAAGTAAAGGAGATCGGCACACGATTCGAGGTGTAATTGTCAACAATGCAGGGGTTCGCATCACTGCAGATGCAGGAAGACAGACAAAGACCATAACCTACCACCCTGACCAGCTGATTGAAGTAGAATAGAAAGAGACGCAAGGTCAGGTTTCTTGAGAGAATTCTACAGCTTGATCCGAAACCTTTAAATAGGACGGAAAAACGCGTTGAAGAAGATAACGAAAACTTGTATTTCATCAAAATGCAAGTTTTCGGGATTGAAAATTGTCGGACTAAAGTCGGGGGTATTCAACCCCGACAATTTCCAATAAGAAATAGAAGATCAGATAGAGGGTAAAGAGGCAGTGTAATATAGGTGTTTAGACATATGAGTGGAGAAACAAAACCCGTCAGTGTAGCAACCCTCCAGAAGGGAAACTATGTGATTATTGAGGGTGTAGCGTGCAGAGTGAGTGACACGCAAACATCACGGCCAGGAAAACACGGCCATGCCAAAGTCAGACTGACTGGTGTGGGTTTGCTGGATGATAAAAAACGTGTGATTGTCATGCCAGGCCATGACAATATTGACAGCCCCATTGTTGAAAAACGAAGTGCACAGGTCTTGTCTATTCACGGCAATGTTGCAAATATTATGGATGCAGAAACCTACGAAACTTTTGATCTTCCGATTCCTGATGAACTCAAAACAGAATGTGTAGAAGGATGCAATATTTTGTATTGGGTGGTGCTTGACTCAAAAGTTATGAAACAGGTCAAACAACAGTAAGGAAGAGCAAGGCAATAACAAAACTTGAAAAAAGTAATACTGAAGAAAAATGGCAAAATTCCCTGAAGCAAACGCACGCTTGTTCAAGAACATCTTTGTGTGCAAACAATGCAAGGCAAAGCTCCGTTCGCAGAATGCACGGGTCAGTGAAGGAAAAGTAAAGTGCCGTAATTGCAAGTCTGAAGCACTGCGCCCTGTTCGTAAGAAGTAGATTAAAAATGAGTAGGAGATGAGTGCAGTTTGTTCTTTTTTCAATTAACTTTTTATACCCTCAAATGCCAAAATAGCAAAAAGAGGTTGATCCATGGATATTCAAGTTATAGCAGCAATCAGTTTTATTGTTCTGCTTGCCGTTGTGGTGTTTCTTGAGCGAAAAAAGCTGGTGATCCAAAAAGTACTGTTTCCGCTGATTTATATTGCATTGTATCGAACGAAGTTGGGCCTCAAACAGATGGATCAGCTTGCCAAGCGCTTTCCACGCGCCTTGAGATTTCTTGGTTCAACGGGAGTAGTTATTGGGTTTCTTGGCATGGCCCTCATTTGCTACAAGCTGATCGAAAATGCGTATAAAATCTTCTTCCTGAAAGAAGCAGTTCCGGGAGTCGGCGTTCTTCAGCCCTTCTCAAAAACACTGCCAGGAACTGTCTATGTTCCGTTCTTCTATCTTTTGTTGTCGTTGTTTGTACTTGTTATTGTCCATGAATTTTCCCATGGCGTTATCGCAAGAGTATACAACATGAAAGTCAACTCCAGCGGATTTGCTGTACTTGCTGTTTTGATCCCTGTCTTTCCTGCTGCATTCGTTGAACCGGATGAAAAAGAACTCGTGAAGCGATCTGCCTGGCAGCAGATGAGTGTGTTTGCAGCAGGACCGTTTGCAAACATCATCACTGCAATCCTGGTTATTGTAGCAATGATTTTGATTGCAATGCCTGTTGGCAAATATGTTGTACAGAGCGACGGCGTTGTTGTCAATGGCTTTGTTGAGGAAGGAGTGTATCCTGCACAGCAAAGCGGACTATTAAAAGGAAGCCTTATCACGCATCTCGATAATGAACGCGTCACCTCGCTTAAAGATTTCACCAAAGTTATGCAAAACAAGAAACCAGGCGACTCGGTGGTGATTGCAACCAATGTGAGCACGTATACGACCTCACTCGTTTCTAACCCCGTCGATACACAACGAGCATATATGGGCGTTTTAGTTTCAGATCACGGTCAGTGGAATGCAAATTTCATAGAACGGTATGGGGAAGGTACGGCAAAAACTGTGATCTGGCTCATGGGCCTCTTGTTCTGGCTGTATGTGCTTAATTTAGGTGTAGGTTTGTTCAATCTCGTTCCCATCCCCCTTCTTGATGGTGGCAGAATGCTTCAGACAGGACTGCATGCATTATTTGGAAAAAAGAGAGAGTATCTTGCAAGAAAAACATGGAAGACAGTGGGTTTATTCTTTGTGCTTCTTATCTTTGCAGTATTGTTTAAGGGATGCACAGGGGGTTAGGGAAGCGTAAAGACTGAGTAAAGCATTCAAGTTATCTTCTTCCCAATACCCGTTTCAGAAATCCCATCACCCCAAACGCTTCTCTTCGCGTTAAGAAGCTTTTTGCAAAAATACGATGCCACAACAGCTTTTGAGTTTCTTTTTTATGTCCTGCTGGAAACTTTGTTGTGTTCAGAACTTCACACACCAGTTTTTGGATGTTTGTTAATTCAGTTTTTCCTGCCATAGCTTTAGGTTTGATGTGCGTCTCGACAAGACTTTTGCTTGCTGAGCGTGCTGAGAAAAGCTCGTAGAGGAGAATTGCACAGGCGTGGCTTACATTAAGAACGGAGTACTGTTTTGAAGCAGGAATCGTAACGGTTATATCACAAAGCACCAATTCTTCATTCGAAAGGCCGTGATCTTCACGCCCAAAAACAAGGGCAACCCGTTTTTTTTGAGCAACGTCTGCAATCTGTCTTGCAACTTCTTGGGGAGTGAGCGGGGTTCGTTTAAGGTTGTAATCATCGCCAACAAGAGCAGTTGTAGCGATGGCATAATCAAAAGAATTGAGGGTATCAGCAAGCGAATGAGAAACGCGAATGTTTGCGAGAAGAGACTTTGCATGCGAAGCCCGGTCTAACGCGGAGGGGGAAAGAGGATTAATCGTTTTCTTGCCGGGTGCATGGCCGGTGTTGACAAGGATAAGTTCAGTAAGCCCAAAGTTCAGCATCAAGCGCGCTATGGCACCGAGATTGCCTTCATCCTGGATATCCACACAAACAATGCTGATCATGCTGTGCAAGAAGGATAAAGGGGTTTATATCGCTTTCGATGCCTGGAGAATAAGGTAACCCATACCGATTGCACCGATAAGCCCGAAACCCATACGAAGAAGCAAAGAAAGGATCACCTCAAGTGTCACACCTTCAAAGTCACCGGGGCAGGATTTGGGTGCGCGTGTTTTCTGTTGTTCAAGATGTTCAATACGCTCGCGAAGTACTTCTTTAGTTATTCTTCTCACTGTATCTTCAGTATGTCCAACTGCAACAAGCTTTGCAATAATTTCCTCTGCAGTCTGGTGGCGTTGCAAGGCAAGCTTGACATACTGTCTCGTTTTGGTGTGGTCCATAAATCAGCGCTTTCCTCCTGACTGAGCAAGATAGTCTTTAACGCGCTTGTCCAACCGTGGTTTTGCTTGTGGGCCGAGGGTGTAGACAATTTTTTCACTTGTTGATCCCCAGGAAAAGTCGCCGGAGACTTTTTCTATTTTGTCTACAACAAACTCTCCCAAGCTTACTCCTTTTTTGAGGTGATAATACATTAAACGCAGGGTAACCTGAGGGTAGACAGCGCGATAGATTTTGTACAAATCATATCCGCTCGCACGTTTGATGAAATACAGTATTTCAATCATGTTCTGCCGTACTTGACTTCGCACAGGTCTTCCACGGGGCATGAGAATATTTGAGAAAATACTATTTATATAGTTTCTGTATAGAACAAAAAGAAAAAGTTAATGGCAGCTGACTACAACTCGGCCTAAAGGCCCGAGTATTCCTACCATTTTAATAAAAACGAAAAAGAAAAAAATAAGAAAAAGACTCAGCATTGAAGAACGCCAAGATCTTGACCGTTTGCTCTACACTGCTCTTCAGGTCTTATGTGAGCAGTGTATGCAGCATAAACACAGGTACGCTTACCACAAACCCCGCAGGTAGCACGGGATTCATCAATAGTTACACACTTTCCTGGTAGATCACGATCACCAGGTGGATTACGATGCTGTCGCGCATAAGGTTTAGAACAATCAAAGGCCACATCAGATTGATCTGTAGTTTGATTATGCAAGATGTTACCTTCACAAAACTGTCTGAGCAGGATAGGAACTGCAACACATTGGCCACCCTCACAAGACTGACCAACACCACACCATGCATCACGACAGATTTCACAAGTCTCCCCGGGATCAACACGGCCATTGCCGCAG
>DUFX01000010.1 GCA_013331695.1 Candidatus Woesearchaeota archaeon | reverse complement strand
GATGAGGACAAGGGGGTGCTGAGGACTCAGACGATGCGCCGCGTTCAGATGATATGTCGCTTTTTGCATCACTTCACCCGATAAGACTCACGTTTAATGCTTTAATCCTGCTAAAATCTTTATCCAGCGTAAGCAGATGAGCATCATGCACGTTGCATATTGCAGCGATCAAAATATCCATTTTATTGATGAGCGTTCCTGTTTCTGAAAGAGCCCCCATCATGTGTGCACTGGCTCGTGCTGCATCTGCAGTATAATCAAGGATGCGGATGTTTGAGAAAAGATGTTCCAGAACAAAGTGCTCTTGTTCAGAGTGTGCGCCTACAAGCAGTTCATGCATACAGATGCTGGTGGTAACTAACGGAGCATCCTGTATCAATGCTTCAATTTTCTTGGCCAGGGGGGATCCTTCCAAAATTTCAATGAGTGCGCTGGAGTCGAGNNTTATGTTTAAACATATATTTAAATTTTATGCTTTGTTTCTGCCAATTCCCCACTTCGAGCAGGTGTTTTAAGGTGTTTATTTCACCACCTATGAGTGAGTAATAAACGTAAGGTTTATATACCTTGAGTATATCAGAAAGACAGAAAAAGCCTAGCGATAAGACTCCTAGGAAAAGCCCAACAAGGTGCTGAGAAGAACATGGCTGAAGACAAGAAACAAGGTCCACAAAAACCAAGCAAAAAAGCAGGAGAAGAACATACAGGAACACGACTTCCTGCAATGTTTACTGCAAGAGATACAGCAGCTCCGCGACGCCCTTCTGATTATGAATCCAGAGCTCCTGGAACACCTTCTAATGCGGATGAAGAACGCGCAGATACACTCCCAGATTCGGCAACAGCAAGAATACCTCTTGCTCCAGAAGAACGACAGGGGGCAAGGGAAACTATTGATTTGAGACGAGTGCCAACTCAACAATTTTATGGACTTCAACGTGAACCAGAATCGCCGTCTCAGCCATTCACCGAAGCATTTGTAGAAACAAGCGGAGATACGGGTGCTTTTCGAGCAGGCGCATTTCGACAAGAACAACCTTCAGTACCCGCACAAAGAGAACCCACACCCGAAAGGGGTTTAACAAGAAAACCAGCAACAGAAGAAGCATTAGATGAAGAATTACCTTATGCACGAACACTTACTGCCGAAGAGTTAGGAACACGTGCGCATAATCGTTTGGTTGATGTAAAAATACGAGACACCCTTCGAGAAGTGGAAGAACGAGTTTCTCAGTTAGGACTGGGTGATGCAGAAGCTGCACATTTAGGCACACTTGCCGGAGAAGTTTTCCCAGAAGATACGCGCACTCCTGAAGAAAGAATGCAGGATAATCAAAGAGCGAATGCAGATAATCTTGGAAAAGTGTATGATATGTTGCTTGCCCTCAGCCAAGAAAGAGGCAATTTAACTCAAGAGCTTGGTGATGCAAAACTTCCCGACAGGTTGCATACTGCAAAACAAAGATTCTGGCGCGGTCAATATCGACAACCTGAACTTGTTCTTCAACGTTTAGCAGATAATCCTTTGGTCAAGGAATACGGACCCCATGATGCAATATATGCAGCATTAGACGTCATTCGTTATCAATCAACACTGAAACAGATGCTGGTGAGCGCAGAAACTGTGGGAGAAATTCCCGTAGCAAAACCCGCAGTTGCAGAACCTGAACTTCCAGCTCCTGAACAAGATCGTCACGCATTGCTTTTGCCTCCTGACTTAATGGAACCAGAACAAGAACGAACAGGAGTAAAACAGTTCAGAGGCCCTGAAGATTTAGAAGGATATCAACCTGGAATCCCTCAAGAAATGATAGGAACTCCTTTAGTGGAAACCTTTACGCTGACATCGGGAGAAACCGGCGAGCATCCTGCACCGAGTACTGCACCGCTTGAACAACCTGCGTTGCCAGCACAACCTTCAACTGCTGAATTAGGAGGCGAACCCACCATTGAACGAATTGTTTTCTTTGGACTTGCACCGTTGCGATTTGGAAGATTTTATGAAGAAGCAGTACGGGCAGGAGAGATGAATTCTGAAGAACTGGGTCGAGCACTGCAAGGGGTGGAAAGAAGAGGTGAAGAGGAGAGACTCAACAGATGGGCAGAAATCATTTCTGAACCATCTGAACCCGCACCAACAGTTGCCTTACAAACCATTCCGAAACAACCTGCGGTTTCTCAAGATCTTTTCAGAATTATTGAAGGAACCCTTGCACACCTCGGTAAAACAGCGCCACCACAACCTGTAAGATACTTTCCTGTTTACGAAGAGAAAAGAATTCCTCAAGAAGTAAGGGAAGGACAAGTGATGGAAGAAGGTGAAAATAGAGAACGCTTTACACTGCTTGACGGAAGGGTAGAACAAGTTGAACGACAAATAGAAGAACAGCGACGCTTCGGTGATGACATCGAACGAATGATATTTGGCATTGACATGCCAAGGTATCCTGTTATTATGGGCGTTGAACGGCAGCGTATTGCAGGAGAAGGAGACTATTTCTATCTTGGACGTTATCTCGTTATGGAAGAATTAACACGACTCAGCGAAGCAGTTTTGAGATTACGAAGGATAAGGAATGAGAGAAAAACTGAACGAATATTACAAGAGAGACGAGAACAGCTCTTTGAACAATTTTTTGGTGTGCGGAAAGAAGCTGCAGAAAGAAGCAAGATAGACCGCGCGTATACCTATTTAATGAGAGCCTTAGAACACGGAAAAAGAGCAGATGATCCTCAGTTTTTGACAGACGATTTGGAAATTGAGGGGGGAAGAAAAACCTTTCGTGAACGCCGTTTAGAGGAGTATGGAGCTGCACTGCGAGATCTTCACACCGTGTGGAAAATAAAACCAGAAACTCCGTTTCTTCAACGGAAGAGATTAGATTATACTCATGCAGTTCTTGATCTTATGGAAAGTGCTGAACAAAAAGGAAATATACGAGAATATCAAACAGGTGTGCATGCGCTTCAATATTGTAAGGGAAGCTGGGATTTATTTAAGGCATATGTTTTGGGTGGCATGAAACAAAAAGAACTTGATCAACATTTCGAAGCACTGCGCGATTGGAGAACCGAACAAGTAAAAAGACAACAACAAGAAAGAAAAAACGCACGGCAAGCAGTTGCTGATCTTGTGCAAGGACGTATCCATCAGATCGAAGGAGAAGACCAAAGAGGAATCTTGAACCTTCTTGATGAACGCATCCAAGACAGGAAAGTCTATGAAGCAAAAACACCCCTTATTCTTTCAGGAGTATATGCAGAACTCAATCGTATTCCGGAGTTAGGATCTCTTTGCGAACCAAACTATCGTCCATTAAAATTCAACAACGATGGCGAGATTGTTTTCGGCATGGAAGTCGTGCCTGAACTTCCTGAAGGAATGGTTGCTCGCGAACGAGCTTTGGAAAAACCTTATGATGTGCTTTTCGCACAAGAAGTTGCACCCCCCTTTGCTGGTGAGGAACAGCTGAGCTTCGCATTTCCAGAACAGAGCACATCCGAATATATTGTTGTTGTAGGTGTTGATACTGTTAGAGAAGCAGGAACTCCTGTAAAAGAAGAATATCGTGCACCAACACCTGCACCTCGTCGAACCTTCACGCCACAAGAAGTTGCCTTGGCAATGATCACAGGACGACGCATACCCTTTGTTATCGAAGAAGAAAGTGGAGAAATTATAGAAATGACTGATGATGATATTGTTGGAAGCGAACTCGCATCGGTTGAACAATGTCAACCTCTAGAAGAAACCTTTGTTCTTCTTGGTGACACTGTTGCTGATAACATTATGCCTTTAGAAGAAATAGAACTTCGACCATCAAGACATCCAAGTTACCAAGAAGTTGCTATGCAATTACATGTAGAAGCACAAAAAGCGGAAGCAAGAGGAAACAGACAGGCGCTTGTTGATTTGATTGCAATGATAATTCCGAAGAGGGAAGCAGAAGACGCAGTTTATCATCAACTTATCACAGCAGCATATTTCGAAAGAGAAAGAAAAAGAGAACAAAAAGGAGAACAACTTGAGCTGGATGCTTCGCTCGTTATAGCTGAAAGAATTTTAGAAGGAATCCAGACAGAAGCACAACTTGATCTGCATTATAAAGTTCTTATTCGACTTGAACCAGGACGATTTTTGATGAAATTTAAGATCGATGATCTTGTAGTCTACGCTGATCCCAATGCAGGAAGATTCCTTGCAAGAGATAAGATATCTCCAGAAATAGAACACGCACCATGGGAAGTATATGAAAGAATAGAAGAAGCAGAAGCAAAAACGGTTCTGAGATGGTATGCAAATGCTATGCCAAGTGATTTTGCTGACGATATCGCACGATTGCTTGGATTTGATCCTGTACAATTACAACAGGAACAACAAGAGCATGCACGCAAGCAGCTTTTCGCAGTGCTTGGAGCACGCATTGCACAGCTTGAAGAACCTGAACCTGTTTCTGAAAAGAGGACAATGGGAACGGTGCAGATTCCCACCCCTAGCCCTGCTCAAGAACAACGAAAACCTAGGGCTATGCCTCCGCCTCTTCCCCCTCAAGTTTTTGAACCCACTCCTGAAGAACGAGCATATCTTGCTACATTTTACCAGCGCGCTGTATTTGCTTTAGAAGGACGCGATTATGATGTGGTTATGGATGCACGAAAGGTATTTATGGCTACGGTAAGAGCTTTAGAAGCAGTAGAAGAAGGTAAACGTGTTCTCGCATTGCCTGCCCCCGCATACCGTAAAGCAGATATTGCAGTGCATCAACCAGCAAAAACAGCACGACAAAGAGCTCAAGAAATAGCTGACAGGGCTGATCCTGGAGTAGTTGGTATTATTGCAGATACGCTTACAATTATGAATCGAGGAGAATATAAAGAGATTATGACAAGAAGGTTGGAAGAGAGGCAACGAACGGTTCAACATTCAATCCTTGATCTTCTTGCACAACGTGCAGAAGCAGTCAAAACAGGGCCTGAGATACCTGCAAGGAAAAGAGAAGCAGAAGAACGCTACAGCACCATCGCTGATGAAGCTTGTTTAGCAGTTATTTATTATCATGAAAATAATATGGTTGAAGCATTCCACCATACAAGAAATTTCGAACAGGGCGTTATGCAGTTGAGCCATTTGAGAGCATATCCCCAGATTATAGAAGACGCTATTGTGGTGTATAGTGCACAATTGAAAGAAATTAAAGAATATGTGCACCTTGTTGTTGATAAACTACTCGAAGAAGCGGAAGGATATATCAAAAGAGGAGAAGTTTGTAGAGACTGGGCAGAAATATTGCCGTCAACAAAAGGAGAAGCAAGAGAATGGTATGGAAAAGCACGAGAAAACTTTGAACAAGTATTGCAATATGATCCAGAAAACACTGAAGCGCGAGGGTCGCTGAATACGCTTGAACAAGTAGTTTCGGAAATGAAAAGAGGAGATGTGGCGGCTAAAGTTCGATGAGAGCAAGAAAGAACAGCACAACAAGAACCCACAGCCGACGATTACTTCGACCGCGGTCTGAAAGCACATGAAGAAGAACGATTGCGCCCTGCAGAAGCGTGGTACAACGCTGCATTGAAGCTTGATCCTCAGCATGTCTTGGCGCTCACGAATCTTGGATTGGTTGCTTTAGAAGAAGGAGACTATGAAAAAGCACTTCAACTGCAGCTGAAAGCTGTAGATGCCTCTGCAGAAAAAGCCGAAATTCCTGACGGTCTGGAAAGAAGTGCAGATAAGTTAGAATATGCTCCTGCGGTTGTGAAACTGCACCTTGCTGACACATATGCTGCAAATGAAAAACCCAGAGAAGCACAAGCAACTTACAAACGCGTTCTGAAAGACCATGCGGGAACCGAATATGAAGTTGACGCCTTCATGGGTCTTGCTGAAGTTGCACGAAGCAAGGATGATCAAAGGCAGGCTGTGCACTATCTTGATGAAGCACGAGACGTTGCAGAAGTATTAGGAATGCCAACGCATCAGATTGATTATAATCTGGGAACGTTACTGCAACACCAAGAGTTCACTGAATCGGCAAGAGCATCGTACGAGCAGGCTGTCGCAGGTGCACCTTTCGGCGAAGAACCGCATTATGAAAACAGAAGCTCACGACTTGTTGAAGGATTTGCTTTGAATAATTTAGGTGTCCTTGCCACAGGAGAAGGAGATCAAGAAGAAGCAAGACTTTATTTTGAACATGCAAAACAGGCGAATCCGAACGATGTGCTTCCTGTTATTAATGTAAGTAATCTTCAATAGATATGAAAATGAAACTCTGGAGCCAAAGAAAAGGAGAAACTGGCCGGCCCGTTGTGAGGGGATAAGAACGAGTAGTTATAGAATTAACAAATAAGTTATTTTAGTTCTTTTCTGTTAAAATTGAAATATTTCTGATGAGAAAGGATAAAACATCTAGCCCACATAACTCAAACTCTTCTTCTGCTGGACGTCTTTGGCGACCTGTCCTTGTTCAATAATGGTTTGGATTTTCTTTTCAAATTTCTCAGCCTGATCAATCAGTGGCTTGGGATCAAGTTTTAAGCCAAAATAATTGTCAAGCACTTTGATAATCTCAGCAGCTGCCTTGCTGTCCGGCAGTCCAGAGTTAGTCTCAGCAAAGATACAGCTCACCGGAATATTTTCTTCAAGGAGCAATGCTCCGCTCACTCCCACAATAATTCCCTCTTTCAGCTGTTCAATTTTCATTTTCTTAAATTTAGCAAGACTTGCGGAGTTGCTGGTGTAAAAGAAACAGTGGGTTTCTTCTGAAGGAATCTGAGAAGCAAGACCCTCAAGGCTCACAATTTCCTTTGCATTCAGCTGTTTGGCAATGTCAACAATAGCGCTGGCAAGCTTCCATTCAATCCCTGCAACGCTTGTAACAACATGCACCATGAGGAGATTTGCGTCTTTATCATAAAACAAACCGATAGGGTTGACAACTTTTCCCTCATGGATTGCAATCATCGTGGGGATTTCATCAAATTTAATGTAACCGATGCATTCTGCCTTGAGCTGATCAATAAGAAATTCTGTCGTGATAGTTCCAATCAATCCAAATCCTGGAAAGCCTTCTATGATCGTTGGTGATTTTGGTTTTTTCTTGAGGACGATTTCCATGGGTACCACGGGACAAATGTATCAATTTAAAATGCATCAATTCAGTTTTTATAAATGTTCTCCCACAATCGCTCTGAGAACTCC
>DUFX01000045.1 GCA_013331695.1 Candidatus Woesearchaeota archaeon | reverse complement strand
TCGTTTGGGAACATTTTTGTTATTATGGAGTTGCATGAGAAAGGGTGGAGAACGTTGCGGGGAGCATTCTAAGAGAGTAATCTTTAAAAAAGCATAAGGCAAAGATACCATGATGACACTCAAAATTCTCGCAGTCACCGATATCCATGGAAACAAGATCTGCATCAAGAATATCCTCAAAAAACTGAAGCGTGAAGAAGACCGTGGAAAACCGGTCGATTATATTGTTTGTTGCGGAGACTTTACGGTTTTCCAGCACAGCATGCTCACGGTTCTCGACTGGCTGAACAAACTCCCGAAAAAAGTCATTCTGATTCATGGCAACCATGAAAATGCTGAACAAGTCAGANNCGGCTTTGTCGCATGGTCAAGCAACATGATGAAAAAGATGAAAAAAGAAGACCGCATCATTTTGATGACGCATGGACCTGCGTATGGAACGAATCTTGATTTAGTTTCTGAGGACCATCACTGCGGCAACAAAGATTATACCTTTTTTATCAAGAAATATCAGCCAACATTGTATCTTTCCGGACACATTCATGAATGTTTTGGACACAGCGAAAAGATCAGGAAAAGTGTGCTGTTGAATCCGGGACCGTTTGGGGTTGTGGTGGACATTAAATAAAGTCAAAGAATAAATGTAAAGCAAAGAGAATGGATGAAAGAATTTATAATTTCTGAACAGGACTTGCAACAACACGAATCTTTTGTGTAGAAGCATGAGGACTACGAAGATTAACCAGTTTGTATTTGGTTATGCCTTGCGCGTGCGCCCATTTTTTTGCACCTTCCTCGGTTTTGAATGTTTTGGGCCGGGTCTTACGATGCCGACGAGGGCTGAAGCGCGCCGTATGCCGTTCATTCCAAAATCTTGATCCCATAGATACACCTAAGAACTGCAACAACGTGGTCATTTATTAAGGTTTCGTTTTGATACCTTAGGTTTATTAATGAGAGCGCATATATCTCAAGACCATGAAAAGTGCCTCTGAAAGCATCTATGAAACGGTAATATCCCTGCGAAATATCATCATTCGTGGGGTGTACAAAAACATCCTCAAGAAAATCTTTTTTCAGATTGATCCTGAACAGGTCCATGCATATGTGATCAAAAGAGGAACGTTCTTGGGTTCAGACACCACCACAAAGTACCTAGTCTCGTTCATTTTTGATTATAAAAATAAAAAGTTAGAACAAACGATTGCAGGACTGCATTTTCCCAATCCAATCGGATTAGCAGCAGGATTTGATAAAAATGCTGAACTGACGCAGATGCTTCCTGAGATAGGATTCGGCCACATGGAAGTGGGATCCATAACCGGAGAACCCTGCGCAGGAAATCCTCAGCCAAGACTCTGGCGCCTTCCGAAAT
Organism: Candidatus Woesearchaeota archaeon; assembly: GCA_013331695.1. Taxonomy (GTDB): domain Archaea; phylum Nanobdellota; class Nanobdellia; order Woesearchaeales; family UBA12501; genus UBA12501; species UBA12501 sp10192u. The sequence continues at coordinate 1,848 of DUFX01000045.1, read as the reverse complement.
CACAATCCCTCGTCGTGTATTACGGACTCAAGAATGAGGGATGCGAAGCGATAGCAAAAAGACTGGGAAAGGGGGAGGCATTGCCAAAACCGTGCAAACGATGCATTCCCTTGGGAATCAGTATCGCAAAAACCAACTGCAAAGCAACATGCGATGAAACTGCAGGAATACAGGATTATGCAAAAGTATATACAACGCTGAAACCCTTTGCAGATTATATCACGATCAACATCAGCTGTCCCAATTCGTTTGGAGGTCTGCAGTTTACAAATCCGAAGTGTTTAGAGCAGCTGCTGAAAAAAATCCGGAGCCTGCGGGATGCAAAACCCAACGTTCCTATTTTTCTTAAACTTGGAGCTGATCTGACGAGCACGGAAGTTGACGACATCATCAAGGTTGCTAGAATATATCACATTACAGGATTTATCTGCACAAATCTCACAAAAATAAGAGACAATCCAAGCATCAAAGAAAAAGATGTTCCGGCTGTTGGAGGATTATCTGGCAAAGTTGTTCAAGAGCTGGCAGACAACATGATTGCACACCTCTACAAAAAGACAGGAAAAGAGTTCGTGATTATCGGTTGCGGCGGAGTCTTCACTGCAGAAGATGCGTATAAAAAAATCAAGTTGGGAGCATCATTAATCCAAATGATCACCGGCATGATCTATGAAGGACCGCAGGTGATTAGTGAGATAAACCAGGGCTTGGTAAAACTCCTAGAGAAAGATGGATACCAAAACGTGCAGGAGGCTGTGGGAGTACTCTCACACAACGCACACAATGCGAAGAGATGACTAGAGCACATTCTCGTCGCTGTTCATCACTGCCCGTGCAAGCATCTTAATGTCAGTTCTCATACTCTTCAGATGGTCAATCGCCCGAGTCATCTCGGTTTTGATGTCGCCGTGTAAAAGGTTGAGATATTCTTTGCTCTCTGCAAGACGCTTGCGGTTTCCGAGATCAATGTCGTAGGCAAGCTGCATATCCCGTTTATAATACGCTTTCATGACTTGCAGATAGTCTTGATAGATTGCAGAAAAAAGCGCACAAAAACCTGCTTCTTCCTCAGTAGTGAGATGAAGACCGCTGACATGGCGGGAAATACGTTTTGCCTGGTCTCCAATTTTCTCCATGTGCATGGCAATAACCCAATTAAAAAGAAGTTCAACATGGTTCATGTTCAAAACTTTGGTCAAGACGGGATCGGCAAGTGCTGAACGAATGACACGAAAGGTCAAAAATGCCAGCCGATTCAAATCCGCATCGCGTTCAAGAAGGCTTTGATAGTGGCAGTGCTTGACGCAGTCAATGGCATCAATAATCATCGAGCGGATAATATTGTCCATTCTCCGCATCATCGTGGAGATAGAGATCTCTCGAATATTGAGAAGATCCTTTGCAGTAATCCGATTTGCAGACTGTTGGACGATTTCAAGCCCGGTAAGGCTTCGCAGAATCGCTTTAATTTTTGGCGCCTGTGCTTCTAAGCTCTCCCCCTTCAGGTCAATAACATCGTATCCCTTCAGATATGCAGAAACAATTTGCGTCTGCACAAGCTCCAAGGCCTTGTTGTCAATATCAATAAAAACCCGGCGGGGTTCTTCTTGGCGCACCACCGCACTTGGATACACTGCAAGCTCATTTTTCTTATTTTCGATATGAACAAGATCGCCTTTCTGCAGTTTATTTTCCTTAACCCAAGATTTGGGAACAGAAATCACATACGAAGAACTACCAAACGAAATAAGTTTACGCGTCTCCATCGCTCCCACCCCCGTTTAGAGATACTTATGAGACACAAAAGGTGATGAACCGAGTACAGGAAATATAATACAACTATACCCC
>DUFX01000013.1 GCA_013331695.1 Candidatus Woesearchaeota archaeon | reverse complement strand
GCTGGACGATGCGGAGGAAATGAGATATTTATCTGTACGGATAATGATCCAAGAAATAGAGTGGAACAACGAGGGGATATCCGCTATCGAGATAATTATAACAGCGATTATTGTGAACAAAATAGTTATACAGTTCTGGATCAATATAATTGCAGACCACAGCGAAACATTAGGTGTGATGGTCAAGGTAATTGTGATTTCACACTTTTGCAACAGGATGTCTGCGATGCATTTTGTTATGAAGGGCGATGCGCATCACCCGAAGATTTTGATTTGGATATTCCGTTTTTTGATCCTGAAGATATAGAGTTTACGTGTGAAGATTCTGATGGAGGAAATGATCCACTTGTAAGGGGAGAAGCGACCGTCAGTGTACACTATGATATTTTGGGCGTTGAGATATTAGATGAAGAGATTCGTGCAGGGTTGGATACTTGCACATATGAACGACTGGAAGAAGATGGAAATCAGATGTATTGCCGAGATACGTCCAAAGTGATGGAAGCAACGTGCACCCAGAGATTTGGAGTTCCTTCTCTTGAACACAACAACGTTCCCTGTCCTGAAGGAACAGCATGTTTTAGAGGAGCCTGCCGACCTGAAGAGACCTTGTATTGCACGGATAGTGACGAAGGAGATAACCGAGAAGTGTATGGTGAAATTATTGTTGGGGTAAGAGACGATGAACAGAATAGAGAAATGAATAGTGACTCTTGCGGTATGGATCAATGTTCTGAGACATTTTGCAGAGATCTTGCTGATTGTTCAATAAGTTACCCGAGACCTGAAGGTTTGGTAAATGATGATGCTTATCGCATGGACGAGATTCGTGAACAATTTGGTTTTGATGATGAGATTCCCATGCAAGGACCCTGTATTGACTATGACTTTGGAAATCAACCCTTTATCGGAGGATATGCTCAAGACGAAGAACGNNCAGTGGTGCGACGGATTTCAAAATAGATGCAGACAACAAGATCTTGTAGAACAAGAAGAGCCCATAGAACTCCCTGATGAATGAATAGAATCTAGTGTTCTCTTAACTGTTTCAAAAGATCATACGTCTTTACCGTATGCTCACTTTTAAGATAAAGAAGCAATTCTGGACTTGCCGTAAGCATTTCCGTAATGAGAACATCATGCAGAACAAGCACTCGGGAAAGAAATGCAATAATCCCTTTGGTTTCAATGGCTTTTTCGGGAAAGAGGATGCTGATCTCGTCCATCTGCTTATATCTCTTTTTGAGATGAAATCGTCTGCTGAGAGATTCAATAATTTCCTTTTTTCCTTCATCAATAAAAATCTTCACCGATTCTGAACCCACAACAAGTTTGAACGTGTCCCCTTTGTCGTAATCGATCTCATCAACAAGTTTTTTTACTTCCTGGACTAATTCTTTTTGTTTTTCAAAATCCAAGATGACAATACCCTCTTTCAACCGTATTTTCATGTGCTTTATCAGTTCAAGACGCTCTTCAGGGTGTTTTTTGAAATCAAAGCGACGCAGTGTTGCAATCAGGGCTTCCATCTGGTTGCTCTTTGCAACGCCCTCTTGAATCAGATAACGGGCAAGGCTTCGCCTATTCACCATTCCTTTTTGGAGGCATCGTTCGATCTCAGGATATTTCGCAAGCGCCCCTCTCAAGAGATGTTCTATTTGTGACATAATAATATATAATGTGGCATATTTTATATATTTTTCTATTTTATGACCCAAGGTTTATATTCCTCCGGCAAGCATATCATGCTCCATGGTCAAACCCACAACACTTGAAAATGGAAAAACAGGCTTTGTGATTGCCTGTGATGGCCGCCTGAGCGATACCTACACCGTCCAAGGTGATTACCAGTGGCGTCCTCTTTGGGCCTGAGTTAGAGTTTTTTGTTGTAGATCAAGCAACGCTGAAGCCAAGAAACATCCACGATGTCCTTGCAACCCATCCAGGTTTTGGAACAACGATCAAACCCGAATTAGCTGCTGAACAAATCGAAATTGCCATACCGCCTTCCCATGCTATTCAAGATCTAGAAGAACGGCTCTATGCCGTGATGAGGGATGTTCTGCCCCTTGTTGAACAAACAGGAGCTATGCTTCTTCCTGTTCCTTTGCTAGATACTGAAACCTTTACGATCACACCCAGCCCCCGATATCAATTGTTATTAGATACGCTGGGGGAAAATTTCCGAAAGCACGCGGTCGCTGTTGCATCGGATCAAATCAACATCGGAGCAGAAAATGAAGCACAGGCGTTTAGGATTTTTAATGCCGTACGATTTTTTCTTCCAGAGTTTATGGGCTATTCGGTTGCATCTCCCTTTTCTCAGGGAAAACCTACGGGTGTTGCATCCAACCGCATGAACTTTTATGATCGAGCCATCACTCGATTTTCCCACCTCACAGGTATTCCTCCTGAACTGAGTTCGCTGGAAGCGTATGCCAGAGAACTCGAGGAATTGCCCATTTTTCAACACCCCAATATGTTTTACAAATACGCAAGACCGATGCCTCACCGCGGTGTTGCTGCTGAGATTCGATGCATGGATAAACAGCCAACAATTCGAGATTATCTCGCGTTTGTTGCCTTAGCAAAGGCAATTGTTTACGCAGCTGAAGCCCTTAAAGAACAAGGCCAATATGCATACCCGCCCTATACTTCAGATGATATTGAAATTTTTCCTTTTCGTCTTCTTGTTGGAGAAAACGGAAGACAACATCTTGATCGTGCATTTGAAGAAGCAAGGAAACAGGGAATCATTGATAAAAATGGAGATCGCGGAATGCTGTGCTACCTCTCGCGTTTTCTTCCGGATGAAGAACGGAAATATTTAGAACCCTTGCATGAACGTCTTCAGCGAGGAACATTGGCAGACCGGATGGTGCACCGCTACCATGGTGTGGGTTTAGAAGGAACCTATCGTGAAATTGCAGATGCACTGCGAGAAGATGTGAAAAGAGGTTAAACTACAGGTGAATAGAAAATTATAAATACTCCAATCACTTTCCCGATGTACAATGAGGGTTATACAAAAGAGTTTACAACGGAATGATCTGAACATCCATAGTCCATTCGTTAGTTCTCAAACTCTTTTTGTGATGTTTTTCTCTATGTGGTATGGGATGCACCCCCTGCTGCGCTAGAGATCTCTGAGTGCTTATCGTTGGTTTTTGTCGTCGGAGTTTCTGTTTCATAACGACCTTATCGTTCCGATGAATTTCAGGTGATTCTCATGTGCAGAATGTCAGCCTTGCTTGCAGTAGGAAATAATGCTATCGAAATAGGGTATATTGATCGGCAGATGGATCATCTTAAACAGATGGCTCTTGGAAATAACACGATTCCCTTTGCTTATGGTCATTTTACTGACAGCCCTGAATATGATCCTGAGCAGAAGCTCCTCCACGGAGATGCATTTGGAACCTATGTGCATACGCCTGACGGCGATGAGGCAATTAAAAAATACCAGCGCGCTGTCTTCACTATTGGGAAAAAGGGTCTGCTAAAAACATTACCAACGCAGTTAGATGTTAGTCTCATGCATGCACGCTTAGTTACAGCAGGAAGCAAAGATGAAACGAACACGCAACCTTTTGCTTTAGATGCGATTGTCGGCATGCATAATGGAACTGTCTCAGGGCTTCAGCAGGGAAATAACAGCGATTCCGTATACATCATGGACGTACTCAACCGCTACTTTTCGTCAGCATCTTCGCTGGATGTTTCAGATCTTGAAAAAACCTTAGTAGATCAGATGGTTGGCCGAGCTACAGACTACGGTGCTATGAATCTAATTGTGTACGTGAAAGGTTTGAAAAAGCTCCTGGTCTTGTGTTCGTACAATGCAAAAAAGGTGCGATCCATTCCAAACGCAAGGTACTACACCCTCTACCTTGCTTCAGACGGCAGAAGGTGGTATGTGGCATCAGAGACTGATCACCGCCGTATTGCATCAGGATCCGGCCAGGAAACGAAGAATCATACACTCTATGTGATGGATCAAAAGACCGGAGCGATGCATGCATACTTCCTTGGCGATTTAGAACAAGCAGTGAACGAACTCCACGCTTCAGCACGACAAAAAGAAGAAAAAGAAAAGAAAGGAGAGAAGAAGCAGGAAGCATCTTCAGGAGAAGGAGAAAGCAAACCTGCACCACAAGAGAAATCAGGAAAGAAGTTAGCGAGAGCTCATTGCACGAAATGCGCCATGGCGTCGAAAGCAAATACGCGAAATGCGCGAAAAGCACAACAAGGAAGTAAAGGAACTGCAAAGAAGGCGGCGTGAATTGAATAAAGAAAATGGGACCGATGGGATTTGAACCCATGACCCCAACGTATCAGAAGTCTTTCTGATAGTAAGGATAGACTGCTTCAGCGTTGTGCTCTCCCAGTCTGAGCTACAGTCCCATACGTGCCAAGGCAATCAGAACGCTTTATATAGTTTACGGCCAGGCTGAGGAAGATGCAAGGTTCTCTTAAAAAGAGAAGAAAAGAGCAGAAAAGAATCTCAAACTTCTTCTTCAAAATCTTCTTCTTGGATCTCGGTTTCCTCATCTTCAAGTTCTTCGTCAAGTTTTGCTTCTTTGACAGGTGGCTTGGGTTCAATCTTTTCGGTTTGAGAGCCCGAAACAAGTTGCGTGTCTGACAATCGGGAAGCCTTCTCAACAACTTCCAATGATCCAAATTTACCGGTAGAAAGCTGTTTCTCGCCCTGCCATTCGCTGACATAGCCGTTGGTCACTTTGACCTTGTCCCCCGCATTCACTTGGTCAATCTGTTCGTTCCACAACGAAAGCTTCATTTCGCCGGATGCATCTTTAACAATGGCATTGCAGACTCTGCCCTCTTTTCCAAACTTAGAAAAGGTACGGATCTCTTCTTTTTTCACGACTTCAACTTGGACTTCAACATTGCCTTGCCGTGCCTGGAGTTCACTGAGTTTCATGATGGTCACCTGAGTTTGCGTTAAATTGATTAGAAATCGTGAAGAGATTTGAGCACTATATAAAGTTTATTGAACAAGACTATACGGATTATCATACCACTCCTTTCTTTTACTGTATCACAACTTGCACGCCACGAGTGGCGCGCCTTAAGCCCGGCACGCAACAGCGTGCCGGAACTTGTCATGACAAGACCCGCGCTCTGAACGCGGGGCAAGAGCCAGCCAAAGGCTGGCAAGAGATGATGCAGTAGAGTCATGGAATTATTGATAGTAAGGTGATGAGAGTTGTAAAGAAAATTAAAAAAGTTTACTTAAACTGAAGAATGGGATCAATGGTTTGTTCATCCCAGCCTTGTTCAAGCAGTGCTTCTTTCAGTTCGTCTTTTGAGTAGCCGTCTTCCAGACCTTCGTCAATAAATGCTTCAACCTGGTGCTGGTGCTCTTTTGCTTCTCCTGCTTCTTGTTCTTGATGTTTATGTTTGATGTGAACAAGAACAAGGACGCTCAGCAAGACAAGAACAACAAATAAAAAGATCATGGCGACAAAGGCTTGGCTTCCAAAAGCAGGGAATGTGGACTGGGGCTGCTGACCAATACAACAGTCTAAACCAAGTGCAGGAAGTTCATGATACGGAACACACTGCATCGCTGCAGAGCAGTAGCGTTCTTGGAACAATGCATTGCACACCGGTTTTCCTCCGGATTGAACAAACTCAGAAGCAAGGTAATAGATTTGCTCAGTTTTCAAAAGCTCGCGGAATTTTCCGCAGTCTGGCTGGTCAAGATGTTGTTTGAATGCATCATATGTATTGTATTGAAAGACAAAGTCTTCTGATCCTTGATTGTTAATGTCATTCGAGCAGTACGTACTGTACGGAGAAGGAGCAACGCTGACTTTGCTTCCTGACTTAAAGATGTCAAACGATTTGAAGTTGGTTTCTCCGGTTTTGACAAGCAGGCAGAATTCTGAACCTGAACCCAAATGTTTGGTAATAGGAAACTGCTGAAGTAAACGCTGAACCTCGCCAAATAACGTTTGATCATCCACTTCAGCAACAGCTAATCCTGTGAGGGGACTTTTTGTTTGAGGGAGAATAAACAACGCAGTAAGAATCAAGAACGCAGCACCGAGCAGAAACAAGAAGCCAGGTGTGTCTACACCAAAATCAGCATACCCTCGCTTCCCTCTTTTTTGCATACGCAACACAGCATCATACAGGAGCACCGAGATTTATAAAGTTTTACCAGGTATCTGATCAAAGCGAAGGGTCCCCTGAAGGAGTTGCATCACTAAAGAAACAAGCTCAGTTCTCAACACCCGCTTTTGTTTGGTGCTGTCGCGGTCTCGAATCGTCACATCCTTACCTTGTGAATCAAAATCAATCGTAACACAGTAGGGTGTTCCTATCTCATCATTGCGTGCATAGCGTCTTCCAATAGAACCTGATTTGTCAAATGCACAAACAACGTGTTCTTTCAGTTGATTGAAGACGTCCATTGCTTCATCATTCAACTTATTGACCAACGAAAGCACGGCAACTTTGACCGGAGCAATCTTGGGATGGAGTTTTAACACCACATTCTCTCGTTGAGGATCATAGTGATAGGCGTCAAACAAGAATACCAGCATGGCACGGCCGACACCTTGGCTCGGTTCAGCAACCACATGGGGATAAAACTTTTCCTTAGTATCTTCATCAAACAGCTGAAGATCTGTCTTAGAGTAAAGCGCGTGCTGTTTCAAATCAAAATCCGTTCGGTTTGCCATGCCCTGGAGTTCTTTCCAGCCAAAAGGAAACTTGTATTCCAAATCCCAGGTGTCCAGTGCATAATGGCTTTTTTCAGTCTTGAGATGCTGGCGGATTCTAAATTTCTCAGGGTCTGCACCCAACCTTACAAACCAAAGGTGGGACTGCGCAAGCCAGTATCCATGCCAGGCGGTGAGAATAATTTTTTGCTTGAGTGCATCTTTGATCGTCATCGGTTTCGGAGCCTGGTTCTTTTCCTGCATCTCGCTCGACCAGACCAGAATCGTGTGATTTTCCACTTCGTTCAAAAAAGGACAGTCATTGATTTTTTGAGGATGCACGAAGTATTCAATCTCCATTTGTTCAAATTCTCGACAGCGGAATAGGAAGTCCCGGGGAGAAATTTCATTTCTGAAGGCTCTTCCGATCTGTGCAATGCCAAAGGGCGGCTTGAGCCGTGCGTGTTCGGTTACATACCTAAAGTTGGTGAACATCAGTTGTGCAGTTTCAGGTCTCAAATAGGCTTTTGTAGTTTCATCAGCAGAAGGTCCTGCAAAGGTGTAAAACATGAGATTGAATTGTTTTCCTTCTCCCAGCACTCCGTTGCATCCTTTGAGGGGGCAGGTGAGTTTATTTTTTTGAATCAGTTTAGTAACATCATCTTTCGAAAGCCCATCTGCATGGATGTGGAGTTTTTCTTCCAGGAGATGATCCCCCCGTGTGCGATGCTTGCATTTTTCACATTCCACCATCACATCTTCAAAACAATCCACATGACCTGATGCTTTCCAGACTTTTTGGTTGTTGATGATACTTCCGTCAATACCTACAATATCGGGACGTGACTGCACGAAGGTTTTCCACCAGTGCTGTTTGATGTTGTTTGCGAGTTCTACTCCTAAATGACCGAGGTCAAAACATCCTGCCAAACCACCGTAGATATCTGAGTTGGGATACACAAACCCTTTCGCTTTGCAGAAGACAGCCATGTCTTCGATGGTGGGTGTGACAACATGAGAAGGTTCGGAAGGAGTATTTGGTTTCTGGGATTGCTTCGGTTTCTCGGATGCAGGTGGGGTTGTTGGTTTTGCCATCCGAGAGATGTTTTTTAGAGAATTTATAAAGTTATGGCCGTCAGACAGTACCCCCATGCAACAAACTTTATATAGTGATTGAGAGCTATGCTATTGAAGTATATACCTAATATTCAACTTAATATTCAATAATATTTGTGGGGGATAAAAGATGAAACAAACAAGGAGTTTCGTATCAATCATATCAATATTTTTCGTTCTTGCCCTTCTGGTTCTTGCAGGATGTTCGGTGCAGGAAAAAGGAGCAGCTCCCTTAAAGCTGGGTTTCACCGGTCCTTTGACAGGAGACGCAGCTTCGATAGGAATACCTGACCGAGAAGCAGTACAACTTGCTGTTGAAGAATTCAACGCAAAGAGTCCTAAAAAAATTGAAGTGGTGTATGAAGATGATCGATGTGAACCAAAGCTAGGAACCACGGCAGTTCAAAAATTAATGAGCCAAGACAAGGTTCCTGCGATTATTGGCCCGCTCTGTTCTGCAGTGTTATTATCCAGCGCACCGATGTTGGAAGAAGCAAAAGTAATTGCCCTTTCTTATGGTGCAACCAACCCCAAGATCAAAGATGCAGGAGACTACATCTTTAGAGTAACTCCTTCTGACGCAGGTCAGGGAAAGAAAGGAGCTGAAATGGCAAAAACACAAGTGGTTGCCAAAGTTGCAGTCATTTATAGAAATGATGACTGGGGCGTTGGATTAAAAGATGTTTTTACGACTGAAGCAAAGAATCTTGGTTTAGATGTTGTTGCGGTTGAAGCAGTTGAACCCGGAAGCAATGATGCAAGAACCCAACTGACCAAGATCAAAGAAGCAGATCCTGAACTGATTTACATGCCAGTCTTCCCTGCTGAAACACCGACAGTGTTGAAGCAAGCAAAAGAATTGGGATTCACGATTCCGATGCTCGGAGCAGATGCATCAAAAGATGATGCAGCCATCCAAGCAGCAGGCGATGCGGCAGAAGGTTTAGTTGTAACGTTGCCAGGTGTTCCCGATTCACCTGAGAAAGAATCGTTTACTGCAAAGTTCAAAGCAAAGTACAACAAAGAACCGAGTGCATATACCTATGAAGCATGGGATGCAGCAAACATTCTTTTGAATGCCTGCGCTGCAACCGACTGCACAGGTACCGGAATTAAGGATTACTTGTACAAACTAGGTATGTACCGCGGAGCTTCAGGAACCTTCCAATTTGATGCCAACGGTGAAGTAGAGAAATCCTACGACATCTTTGAAGTCAAAGACGGCAAGTTTGTGAAGAAGTAGATGCTTAAAACTTTTTTTGTTTTCTTTTTTCTCTTTCTTATTTTTTATGATTAAATCCAACAAATAAGTTTTTTAACTAAAAAGAAGTAAGACCAAGACTGATCTTTATTGCCCCATCTATCTTCAGAAGTGTTTCATGATCTACAAACCCCAAGGGTTTAATTAATCTTTGTTTATCTATCGCCCTTATCTGATCAAGGAGTAATTTTGATTGATTTTGAAGACCAGTTTCTTGTGCTGGCAAAAGAACTTCCACAGGATAGACTTTTTCTAGTTTTTGTGAAGAGACAGGTGCAATGATGGTGGTGTTGCTGTATTTATTTCCGTAATCGTTTTGGATGATAACACACGGCCGCGTTTTCTTGATTTCGTGGCCTACAGTAGGGTCAAGATTAACAAGCCATATTTGGCCCCTTAGGATTTCACTCATGTTCTAATTCCGCAGAAGCAGCATCCCATTCATGCAAGAGTCGAAGCGCATCTTCGCCGCGATTTTTGTAGCCCTCGATAAGCTCATGTCTGAGATGATCTTTTTTTGTTTTTTGGATGAGTTTATTGATAACTTGATTGTAGGTCTCATTGCCTAATTTGAGATGGTCTAAAGCCAATTTTGTAGTCTTTTGGAGTTTCACTGTTGTCGTTTCCATGGTATACCAATAGTATACCGACTATATAAGGTTTACGCCCCATATTTATAACCCCTAACAAGTGACAACAAATAGAAAGGCTTAAATAGGGGTAAGATACACCTAGATTTTGCAATCCCGATGATCTAAGATGACAGAAAACCCTTATTCCTTATCCCAAGACCAGTACAAAGCTGACTTGAAAGCGCTTCGTGCACGAGATCCTCGAAAAATGAGAGAGCTTCTCGACACGCACTTCTTGAAGATCTTTCTTGGCAGCGCTTATGATAAAGTCATCAGCAAAAGCGTTCTTAAAGTTTTGAAACGAAAAGCAAGAGAAGGAGAGATTGATGCTGCCACTCTTGAACGTATTGTAAAAGAAGGATTGCTTCATGTTGAACATATCAAAAGAGATAAACTTTCAGGACTCCATATTTATGACCGAGGCATGCTTGTAGAAGCTGACCATTATCTTCCTGCAAGAACAGGCGATGAAGATGGAAACCAACATATCGCTCGAACCATTTATAGTATTTTCCATGACCCTTCTGCGCGAGAACGTGCAGGCCAGGCACAGCAATTCTTTCATGAACTGGCAGGATATACACGAGAACATGCTGATGCACCATGGATACGCATTGCTTTGCGTCATCTCAAAACCATGGAGCCTACGTACAATCAAAGAAATATTGTGGGAAACTTATTTTTAGGCCAAGCGCAAGATTTGCATGAAACACTGAAGGATGTGAATCTTGATGAACGCGTATCTCATCTTCGGGTGATAGATCGTATCGAACTGATTCTTGGATATTATGCACGAAGTTTTGCACAAACAGCACAAGGAAGAACTCTTGCAACCGCAAAGAATGGAAAACAGCAGGAATTGTTTAAACCGGTGGATCATCGTAGATTGTTGTATGAAAAAGTTCTTTTGCGCGCTGACCCCACACTCAAGAACAAGCCAGATGAGGAATGGAAAGATCTCGCAGATCTTTTAGCAATAGAAACGCATTTGCCACAAACGGTTGTCCACGGCGACGCACTTCCAGCAAATATGATGGTTCAGGGAGCAGGGTCAAGAACATTCTACACCCCTATTGATTTTGAATTTGCCTGTGTTGATTATGCTGAAAAAATGCTCGTGCAACGCTGGGCAAAATCAGGAATCTATGACCATCTCGGAAGATCCTTAGCAAGAGAAGTGAGCGAAAAAGACACGGTTGAGCAAGAATTGATTGACAAGGCGTTGCATACCTATCAAGCGTTGGGTGTTGCTGTTGACCGTACCGAATTTGAACAATTAATTGGCAAATTAAAGATTGAAAACCATCTCCAATGGGCCGCACGTCATAAGAAATATGCAGATGACTTGAAAGACGACCTGAAAGCTTCTGATGACACTATCAAAAAACAAGAAGATTTAACACAGTATTTTCACACTCTAGCAGTCCTCGAAATCAAACGGCAGGGCCTGATTTCTGAAGATGCAACTGCATCAACAGATCATCGGATTGCATACCTTGCCGGTTTGTTCGGGGAAACGCTTTCTGAAGCAGAAAT
>DUFX01000012.1 GCA_013331695.1 Candidatus Woesearchaeota archaeon | reverse complement strand
ATATTGCGATATAAAAAGTACCTCAAGAGTGAAAACCCCTGCACTCTGCCCGACCGAACGGGTTTGGTTTTTACAGGAATCTTAATCACTGCATCCGTTATCGGTGCATTTCATTATCTGATTACCCAGCCACTTTTGGGTGTTGATTTTATCCCAAGCTACGCCAATCGCTTTTTGTGGACATTTATGGAAATTGCATTGGTTGTCTTTTTTATCAAAGAAGCACGAAAAGTGATTGCGACAATTCCGCAATATGCAAAACTGGTGTATGCTATTCTTCTGCTTGTTATGGTTGTTGGCGCAGGTGCCATACAAGTCTATGCGCTTCAGCATTTTGGAACAAACCAATGGTATCAAAATGCACAGCAGGATCTCAGCGAACAACATAAAAGTCTTATCGAATTTATGAAAAAATACACGGATGTCAACGATGTCGTGTTGACGACGCCTGAACTGGGTTTTGCACTGAATGGATTGACCGGAAGAAAACTCGTCGTAACGCGAAGAGCTCAGAACGATGCATTTTATGATTTTGATCCCAACTTTAGAGATGCATCAGTCATCCTCTATGGAAAACCAAGCAAAGAAACCACTGCAAAAAAGATTGAACTTTTGAAAAAATATAATATCAAATATGTGTATTGGGATACGTACTGGATCGAAAGCGAATATCGTTTTGATGAAAATTTTAATATCCGGGACTGGTTTGATCCGTTGATTGTATTTGACACACCATCAAATCGAGCGTATCTTGGACAGTATGGTGTATTATTTACACCGCTCTTTACCTGGCTGGATCCCACCCTCAAAGGACCGCGGTTCAAACAATTAAATCTTCTTTTTATTCAACCAGGATATCGCTCCTTTGACCTGCCCTGGAAAGCAGATCTTGATCCGTATTTGAAAGAAGTCTGGAGCCACACATCCACTCACAATGGAAAAGAAGTGAAGGTTGCAGTGCTGTACCGGATTGACCTTGACAATCCATCCGTGTTGCCTTTAGAGGAGCCATTGAACGAGAAGAGAACATGAATCAAAAAATAAATATGAAACCGTATGTAACACAGGGAATCCTCCTTGTGTTTTTGAGCACGTTTCTGACTGCAACAGGACAAGTCCTGTGGAAGATTGGCTCAAAAACATTGGAAGTGGGTGCGATTTCATTTTTTACGAATATTCCTGTCCTGTTGGGTATTTTCTGTTATGTCATTGCAGTAGTGCTCCTGATTCTTGCACTAACCAAAGAAGATCTTTCGGTTGTGTATCCCATTTATTCAGCAAGTTATATTTGGGTCCTTCTTGCATCAGCGTATCTGTTAAAGGAAGAGATTCATCTCCTGAATGGGGCAGGTATCTTCCTCATTCTGTTGGGCATCGGATTTCTTGCAAAGGGAAGTAAAAAGCGGATGCTTCATGCAAATACGCATGAAGACAAAGAGGCAGCACCATGAAAACTGCACTCTGGGCAATAGGGATTATGTTTATGAATACGCTCATTACTGCAGTCGGTGCGCTGTTGCTCAAATTAGGAGCCATGCAGCTTGCCCAAAAAGAAGGTAAGAAAGAACATAAAGAAATTTGGAAACTCTGGAAGCACCACCTCTTGTTTTTTGGCCTTTCCCTATATGGAATTGCCTCGATACTTGGCATTTATGCATATAAGGGGGGTGATTTAAATAAGGTCTTCCCTATCGCAGCATTGACATATATTTGGACCATGGTCCTGTCCGTTAAGTATTTAAAGGAACCGATGAATCCTTGGAAGTGGGCTGCGATTATTTTTATTGCGATAGGGGTAAGTTTCGTGTTTTTTTAATTTTTTAAGAAAAGTTGCATGAAGTTGCAGGTATATAAAGTGAGGAAGGGTTAAGGAATGGCAGCAAAAAAAGACAACAAAAAGAAAGGAAAATTAAAGGAAAATGTCTTTGTGATAGTTCCTGCTTTCAATGAAGAAAAGATGATCAGCAGTGTAGTTGCTGATTTGAAAGCGCATGGCTTCTCCAACGTTTTGGTTGTTGACGACCACAGCAAAGATGAAACACGAACAAAAGCTGAGCAAGATGAAGGTGAGGGAGTTCTCGTCTTGCACCACATTGCCAATAGGGGGCAAGGTGCTGCACTGAAAACTGGAATTGATTTTGCACTGCAACAGGGAGCACAGGTTATAGTAACGTTTGATTCCGACGGACAGCATCAAGCAAAAGACTTGGATAAAATGATTGCAGAAGTTGAAAGCGGAGTATATGATGTGGTGATCGGGTCGCGATTTTTAGAAGGAAGCGCTACGCAGATTCCCTGGTTTAGAAAAATGGTATTGAAAGGGGGCCTCGTCTTTTTGTGGGTGATGTACGGCTTGAGATTAAGCGACGCACAGAATGGACTGCGAGTGATGAATAGAAAAACAGCAGAACAGATTGAAATGAAAGAAGACCGCATGGAGCATGCAACCGAAATCCTGCATGAGATTCATAAAAAACAGTTTCGATTTAAAGAGGTTCCGGTAGATGTGAAATATACGGACTATTCCCAGATGAAAGGACAGAGTTCACTCAATAGTATTAAGATCGCATTTAATCTCATGATGAAGAAGCTTGCAAAATGAGGTAAAAAATGATTCGTCTTGCACACCTTATTATCATTGTCTTCACCCTCTTTGCACTGAGCAGACTGATTTTGCGATTGAAGGACAAAGAAATCAGGCTCCTTGAGTTTATTACCTGGTTCTTAGTCTGGTTGGGTGTCTTGGCAATTGTTTTTATGCCGACCCTTATATCCGGAATCGAGCAGGTTCTTGGAATCAAGAAAGGCATTGACTTTTTTGCAAGCGCAGGGATCGTGCTCTTATTTTATCTATTGTTCAGAATTTATGTACAGACCGAAAAGATGGAGCAGAATCTCACCAAGATTGTCAGAAAGATTGCGATTGATGAAGCGCATAAGAAGATGGAAAAGATACCTGCAAGAAAAAAACAGACGAAACGGGTCAAGTGAGAGTATGGGGTGAAGGTATGGACGTCAGAATCATCCGTTTATTTGATAGGTATATTCTTGGTGCATTGATACCGCCCGCTGCGCTCTTCTCGTGGTTCACCAAAAAACAAAAAGAACAAAAAAACGCCAGCGCAAACGATGCCTACCAAAAAATTCTGATGATTAAACTCTGGGCGATTGGCGACTCTATTCTTACGCTGCCCATGATTCGTGAGCTGAAGAAAAAATACCCCAAGGCGCAGATTGATGTACTCTGCCATGAACGCAATAAAGATGTGTACACGGAAAACAAAGATCTCGCAAACGTCTTGTTGTTCAGCATCAAACAAGTTTGGAAACTCTATCAAAAATATGATCTTGTTATTGACACTGAACCATACTTTCATGTTTCTGCATTGATTGCAGCGTGGACAGGAACGTATCGTGCAGGTTTTGCCCACCAGTTTCGAAGCATGGTGTACAACAGCAAAACTGCATTTCGAAAAGACCAGCACATGGTGCAGAATTATACGGATATGCTCAAGTTTCTTGGAATAACACCATCGATAACAAAACTGATCAAGATCGAATCATCATCTGAAGCAAAAGCGCGTGTAAAAGAACTGGTTCAACAATATCAACTCAAGCAAAAGGATCTTTTGATTGGAATCTCGCCAGGAGTTGCTGAATCCGTGAAATCACGCATGTGGCCGTTGCAGAGAATGGCCTACCTTGCAGACCGGCTGGTTGATGAGTTGCATGCAAAGATTATCTTTCTTGACAGCCCCAGCAATGCAGCACATGTTGATGAAGTTATCAAGAAAATGACGTCGATGAAAAAGGATAAGCGCGTTATAAATCTTGCAGGAAAAACTAATCTGAAGGAAACACTGTTCCTGATGACAGGGATTCCTGTTTTTATCAGCAATGACACCGGACCGGTGCACATGGCAGCTGCACAGGCATGCAAGACATTGGGTTTGTACGGGCCCAATATTCCCACGTTATGGGCGCCGTATGGAAAAGGAAATATTGTATTGTACCACAAAGTGCATTGCAGTCCATGTATTATCAATGACAAGGGAAAAATGCCAGAGTGCATCTATAAAGGAACGGATCAGTATCAAATGTGTATGAAACGGATCGAAATCAACGATGCTTTTGACGCTGCGAAAGAATTGGTTGAGGCGTGGAGAGCAGAGCAGAACCAGCAGAATCGACGCAAGCAAGTCAAACACGTTCGTTCTCGGTGAGATGACGATACTCCCCATGTGTAAAATACCCTAACAATTGCTTTGTTTTCGCAAGTTTAGGAAAGAGGTCGCGTTCAAGATTGATGATGTTCTTGTCAAAAAATCGGAAGATTTCTGGACTGAAGATGTAGAGACCTGCATTGATAATGTGCGACTTGGGTTGATGGGGAGGGGAACTGGACGAGGGAGCATTTTGTTCAAAATCAATAATATACGAACCATCAAGCAGAACAACCCCGCAGTTTTTGACATTCTCCTTATTCACCAGGCCCATGGTTGCAGGAAGATTGCTTTCAAAATGACGCCGAATCATACGTGAGAGATCAAAAGCATTGAAGGTGTCGCCGCTCATCACCAAAAAATGCCGATGTTTGACAAGGTCTTTCACTGCAAAGACTGAGTCGCCGGTTGACTTCGTGTTTTTGATGACAAACTGAACGCGAAGCTTAGAGCTTTGGACTTCAGCTTCTTGTTTGAGGCGCTGTAAAAGCGGGCTGTCCTGCGTCAAGATGATGATTTCTTTGACTCCGGCGTTATAAAAAAGCAAGAGCTGGCATTGCAGGTAGGAAAGCTTATGCGAATGATGGGGATGCGGGGCAAGCACAGCACTATGGTGTGTATGATGCAGAAGAACGACTGCTGTCTGGATGGACTGGCTCTTTAAGCCCTGCTCAATAAAATAAGTCATGGCCTGGCTTCGTGAAGTAAGCATGGTTCCATCAATCAGCGCATCGATACGATGGAGAAGCGGTTTATCAATAGCAATCGCAATCTTTTCCTTTTTATCGGTCTGCGCCAAGGCCTTCATGGGTAGGAGTATGAAGAAGTATAACCTTTAAATAGTTTTGCGTTTTTCGACTAGGTATGGCAATCAAAGCAATTATTTTTGACATGGATGGAGTGCTGGTGGATACGGAAACGTATAAGTTTCTTGCAACCAAAGAACTGATTAAGAAATATAAGGATGCAGAATTAACACCTGAGCGGTTTCGTAAATATGTAGGAATGCACATCAACGACATTGCTATTGAATTGCAGTACGAATTTCATTTTGAATGGAATCCTGAAGAATTTGCTGAGGAACGGGAAGCAGGATATCGCAAGATTCGTGATGAAAAGGGAATCAAAGGATTTCCCAACACGATAAAATTTTTGAAAGCAATTGATAAGAAAAAGTACAGGATAGGACTTGCTTCATCATCAACAAAAGAGGATATTAACCAGGTGCTAACGGTACTGGGAATTCGCCAGTATTTTGACGTCGTGATGTCATGCGATGATGTAGAAGCAAGCAAACCCGACCCTGCCATTTATCTTAAAACAGCAGAGAAACTGGGGCTCAAACCAAGTGAATGTCTCGTCATTGAGGACACGCATGCAGGGGTGGTTGCAGGAACAGAAGCAGGAATGAAGGTTATTGCAGTGCCCAACGAATGGACCAAAGAACAGGATTTGAGCAGAGCAATCCGTATTGTTTCGGGTCTTAAGGAGATTCGACTTGATCAACTTGATCGTTTTTAACCTGATCGTTTAGAGGGTGAGGAGCTGGATTGGGGGGAGGAGTATAACAACCGAATTTTGCACGCATTGCAAACAGCAGGAATTCCCAAGGCCCTAAAAACATTTTTTTGAAAACATTATACTTGCTTTTTCCCCCTAAACGATCGCGATGACGCGTAATGACTTCTGCAGGTCTTTGTACACCACGCGTAAGGGCAATACAGATGAGGTAGCGATGATCATTTTTTCTCAGTTGAAGATTTTTAAGATACTTGGATTGAAAGGCAATGTAACTGGAGGATGCTGCATGAAACGGGCTGTCAAAAAGAAGCACTGCAAGTGTATCAAAAACACGCGTCAGGAAACGAAGGAGCCGTGGATGCTTGCGAGAAGCACGAATACCTACAATGAGTTCGTATCCTTGCTTCATTTTTTCAATGAATAAGGGAAGATCTTCAGGATCATCTTGGAAATCACCATCCATCCTAAGAATATACTTCCCTTTTGCAACGCTAAAAGCAAGCTGATAAGCGCCTGTTTGACCGCCTTGTTTTTCGAGATGGAAAGGTTTAAAGTTCTTATTTTTCTTTGCAAAGGATTGGATAATAGTGCGGGTGTTGTCAGTGCTTGCATCATCAACCAGGAGGACTTCCCAGTCGTTTTTCAGGTGCTGTTTAAGAACTTTTTCAAGAGCAGGGCAGAGGTTGGGGAGGGAAGCTGATTCATTTCTACACGGGATGACGATGGAAAGGAAGACCATGGAGATGTTGACTTTTGAGAGGTATAAAAAGGTTTGCCTGAAACTGTTTTAATACGTTGAGAAGCCGTTTCAATAAGTTTAAATACCTTTCCCACCCCCTGTTTAGGATGGCTATTGTTATCGATGGAAAAGCAATTGCACACAAGCATCTTGAACAGTGTAAAAACAAGATAGCACTCCTCATCAAGCAAGGATTTTCAAGACCCCATCTTGCTGTACTTCTGGTGGGAGACAATCTCAGTTCTCAAATCTATGTCAAAAAAAAGCAGGAACAATGCAAAGAAGCAGGGGCAGAGATTACCTTTGTTCATCTTCCCAAAACTACACCAGAACAAGAAGTTTTGGAGGTGGTCAGACAATGGAATGCAGATGATACCCTCAGTGCAATCTTAGTACAACTCCCGCTTCCTGAACACCTCAAGAAAGACAACGTGATTCAGGCAATCAATAAAGAAAAAGATGTGGATGGACTCCATCCTGATAATCTCAAAAATGTTGAACAAGGAAATGAACGCATCTGCCCGTGCACACCGTTGGGTGTGATCAAATTGTTGGAAACCCAGAGCATACGTTTGAAAGATAAACAAGTCGTTATTGTTGGTTACAGCGATCTTGTTGGAAAACCGCTTGGATTCCTCTGTAAGAATAGAGGAGCCAACGTTACGCATTGCAGAAAAACGTGGAACAACCTGCATGAAACAGTGAAGGGAGATATTTTGATTAGCGCCTGTGGTGTTCCTCAGCTGATTAAGAAAGAGATGGTGAAACCAGGAGCCATGGTTATTGATGTTGGAATTACCAAAAAAGATGGAAAATTGTATGGAGATGTTGATTTTGAAAACGTAAAAGAGAAAGCATCACTGATTACCCCTGTTCCTGGCGGTGTGGGCCCTATGACCGTTGCCATGGTGGTTGAAAATCTCGTGAAATTACACCAACAGCAGTTGAAAAATCGATTACGCAATGAAGTCAAGAGAAAACGGACTATGATGACGCTTGCTGAACGAGAAGAAAAAAGTAACAAGATCGTTGAACAGATCAAGATGATGCAAACCTATCAGCAAGCAAAAACCGTGATGCTCTATGCAGCAACTGCAGAAGAAGTGCAGACACAACAGCTCATTGAAGATGCTCTTGCATCGGGAAAACGTGTTGCGTTGCCGTTTGTTGAGGGAGAACATTTGCGTGTCGGATGGATAATAAATAGGAATGAGCTTGAACCCGGAAGTTTTGGAATTCTTGAACCTAAAAAAGTGGGAAGAAAGATTTTAACCGAGCAAGAGATTGAACAGATTGAGATAGTGATTATTCCAGGTGTTGTCTTTGATGAGTGCGGAGATAGAATCGGATTTGGCAAAGGGTATTATGACAAGTTGTTAAAGCAATGCAAAGGAGTAAAAATAGGTCTTGCTTTTGCTGAACAGATGCGAGGAGATTTTTGTTCCTTGACAAACGAAAAGGACATGAAGATGAACCAAGTTGTTTGGAAATAGGATAATGAGAGAACTTAATGTAACTGCATCCTAAAATTCAAGACTGTACTCGCATCAACAACCGATTCAACAGGTTCCCCGTCAAAACTGACTTTTTTTATCAGAATTCCCTTATCCTTTGCAATGACAACAACACTCCCGTCCTTAAAGCTTCTCGCTACTCTGCCAGGAGTTCCTTTGTAGAGCTGATCCATCGTGCGGGAAGCTTCCCAGATTCTCAGCTTTTTTTCATTTTTTCCGTCGACAGCATCAACAAAACAAAAAGCTCCTGAATAAGGACTTCCTTCTGCACGAATGAGTCTCAGCACCGCATCGGCAGTCATCGTTTCCCACGCAATATGCCGATCCTCTTCTTTGCGTTTATGCCAGTAGCAGGCTGTTCCTTGCTGGGGTCGTTTTTTGACGGTTCCATCATGGATGGATTTGACGGTTTCAACAAGAAGTTTAGGAAAAATGGTGTGCTCAAGTTTGATCAAGTCGCTTATGGTTGTTGTTTCGGTGATCGGATATTGATATTCCCCAAGAATAAAGCTGGTATCCATCTGTTCATCGACTTCAAGAATCGTAAATGCACCTGTCTTTGCACCATCGATGATCTGCCAGCGAAGCACTGAGGAACCGCGATATTCTGGAACCTTTCCACCGTGTAAATTAATACATCCCCTACGATGACGAAAAAAATTGAGGAATCCTGCAGAAACAATTTTTTCATAGACACAGAGCACGACAAGGTCAGGATTCAACTGTTCCAGCATCTGCATGCCGTCGCTTCCAGGTTTAAAGCTTGCTGGATAAAAGGTGTTGAGGGATTGCGCAGATGCATGCTTTGCAAAAATATCGTTTTCCATCCCTGGCTCAAGCACAACACCCACGACGTGAAATAGGGGTTCTTGAAGAAGGGCATCTCCACAATGCACTGCACGCTCTCCTGAGCCGAACAAAAGGATTTTGAGAGGGTTCAAAAAGTACACCTTATCCAACTGTCATGGTCAAAAAAATCAGCAATCACCTCGACCATATAATCCAACTCTTCTTGCTTCAGGTCAGGGAACATGGGCAAGGTAATCACTTGCTTGCAAACCTGTTCTGTAAGGGGAAGTCTTGCAGGATACCGCTCAGCATAATAACTCTGCAGATGCACTGGAGGCTCAAAATGCACACTCGCTTGAATGCCTTTTGTTTTCAGATACTCCATCAAAGCATCGCGCTTCAGGTGATCCTTTACTTTAATGACATACATTTGATAGACATGGGTTTTTATATCATCAACATGCGGAACTTCGAGATGTTGGCCGGCAACACGCGTTAGATGTTGATTGAGATACTGTGCATGCTCCTGGCGTTTCGCATTGAGCTGGTTGACTTTTTTCAGCTGAACAAGGCCAATAGCTGCATTGATATCTGACATTCTAAAATTAAATCCCGGCAGAACAGCATCGCGATACCAGCTTTTGGTGATTTTCTCGCGTTCAAAGGTTGGCTTCACAACACCATGGGCTTTGACAGCGCCTAATGTTTCTCCAAAAGAGGGATCATGAAACGTGACCATCCCCCCTTCTCCTGTCGTAATATTTTTTGTTGGATAGAATGAAAAGCAACCGATGTCAAACGATCCTGCTTGTTTTCCATTTAAACTTGCGCCCAGGGTTTCTGCTGAGTCTTCAATAACTCGGAGGTTGTGTTTTTTTGCAATCGCCATGATCTTGTCCATTTCGCAAATTTGACCAGCATAATGTACAGGCATAATCGCAACCGTACGTTTGGTGATGCGATGTTCGATGTCTTCTGGATCAAGGTTAAAGGTAGTGGGATTGATCTCTGCAAAAACGGGTGTGCAACCAGCAAGCACAATCGCATTTGCTGACGCTGAAAACGTGAAGCTGGGCAGAATGATTTCTCCCTGAAACTTTGCTCCTTTGATTGCCGTAATTAACGCAGAAGCGCAGGAATTAAAACATGCTGCAGAAGGAGTTCCTACATAAGCGCTGAATGCAGCCTCAAACTCCTTGTTTTTTGGGCCATGCGCCAGCCAGCCTGAATCAAGAACTTCTTTGACTGCCTGCAGTTCTTCTTCTCCTAACGAAGGCCTGCAGAGCGGGATCTGTCGTGGGAAGGGTGGGAGTGGAGGGTTCACTGCGCATCCCCTTTATGTGCAAGAAGAAACTCAATGTACTCCTTGATACCTTTTTCGAGGTCGTATTCCGGCTGATAACCTAGAAGAGTTTTTGCTTTAGCAATATCCAAACCTCCGCGTTTGGGACGGTCTTGCTCTCGCTCAACCACTTCAATGTCTGTGTCAGGGAAATATTTTTTTGTGATTCTCGCAAAATCAAGCAAGGAATAGGAATGTCCGCCCGTGATAGTAAAAATTTCTCCCACACAGGTAGGGTGGAGTGTGGCAAGGGTAATCCCATTTGCTACATCTTTCACATAGCTGAAGTCCAGGCGTTCATCATCTCCTCCTTTCACAATGAGTTTTTTGCCGTGCATGGCATTTTCAGCAAAGAGTTGGCTGACACGTTTGTTGATATCAGTAGGCCCATAGACCGCAGATGGTCTTATAATTATATAGGAAATTTTGTACGTGTTGCATAAACCTTTGGTGGTATATTCACCAGCAAGCTTCATAGTGCCATAGACATTTACCGGTTCAGTGCGATGCGTTTCTTTAACAGGGTCTTCAAGAAAATTTCCATAAACCATACTGGATGAGATGTACGTAAATTTTTTGAGAAAGTTTTTGCCTTTTTGTTTGAGGCGGTGCACTGCGTGGAGGATCGTGCTGGTGGCATCCACAGTTCCTTCCTTAAAATCCTCAGGACTGCTGTCCTCCATTTTTGCTAAGGGAAGCGCAGCAAGATGAATAACATATTCGGGCTGATATTGTTCAAGAAGATCGTACATGATTGCATAGTTTGCACAATTCGCACGTTTGATAACGACCTGATCCATGATGCCTTGAAAGCGTGCGTGCCAGGTCTCTGATGAAGCATGATGGACAGGATTGGTGTACTGTGCAAACATATCAACAATAAGCGGAGTGAAACCGCGCTGGATAAGTTCACGACAAACTGATGAGCCAATAAATCCGGCGCCTCCGGTAACAAGAACAAAGCGTTGGGACTGGGGGGGCGCAGGATTTTGTTGATTTTGTTGACTTTGCGGATTTTGTTGGTGGATTTCGGATCGTAGCTCTGGCATGGATGACCCCCTTAAAGCTTTATAAACAACAAACAGGAGAAGGGGTAGTGGTTTATAAAAGTTATTTTTTAAAGCCTTGGGAAAAAGTGTGGAAAAGCGTGGGAAAGTAAAACTTTAAATACGGTTCGTACTGCTGTTCAGGGTATGATGCAAAAACAGAGGAATACAGGAATAAACCGTAATATACCTATTCAAAGATATATATTCTTCACTATGTTAGTCTTCTCAGTATTCCTGGTATCAGGCTGTGCACAAAAATTGCTTGATAAACAAAACGATCAGAATTTTGTTCTGCAATCAACCGGAAAATATGAGATCAGCAAGGTGGATGTGTTTTCAGAAAAGAATTGGAAAGGAACCGATGTTGCAGTCTTAGGCGTGGTGTTGGGTGACAGCAAAGAAGCAGTGATTGAAAAATTAGGACTGCCGGATAAAGAAATTCAGTATTTGGGGGGCAATGCAACCAATTTAGAATACAGCAAACAGTTGACGATTGCACAAGTGGGATTGTTGATTCATTTGGATAATAACAAGGTAACACGTATGACCTTCAAAAAACCGTTTAATCGATTCTTGGTTGGAGATACACAAATTACGAATCAGACAAAACAATGGCTTTTTAACCAATTTGGAAAACCTTCACGGCTTAAATTATTAACATTCTTTACCCAGTACGAATATCATGAA
>DUFX01000069.1 GCA_013331695.1 Candidatus Woesearchaeota archaeon | reverse complement strand
ACGGTGCTCCAGTAAGAACCTTCCACAGTCCTGTAAAGAACTTAAACCCGTCAAAAGGAGGTATCGGAAGCATGTTAAAGATAAACAAAAATAGGTTGATCTTTGCAGTAAACACCAGTACATTCCTTACGCGGTCAGAAAGCTTTTTGCGTTGATGCACAGCATAACGCAGATACATCTTACAACCCACCCAAAGAAGAAGATTCACAAACGGTCCTGCACCTGAGATCAGCATGGACTTCCAGGCTTCTAATTGAAACGCTTGATAACTCACATAGCCAGGAATAAAGAAGATGAATCCGAAATTCAGTGCTTTCAAAATCACTCCCAGCGCTAAAAACGTGTAGTGGGCATGGAATATAGCATTTAATCCAAACCCCAGCGCAACAAACTTATGCCCTAATTCGTGAAATAAGACTGCCGGTGCAGTAATAAGTGCAGCATACCAGAAGTCTTGTGTGAGCAATCCTCGCGCTTTGTTTTTGTAATAATCAACAACATCAACCGTTTCTGCAGTAACGGGAATATGAAACGTATCTTTAAAGATATAGCCGAGAGCAAGCGTCATAATGACTAAATCAATGAGTTCTTGAAACGTAACAATGGCCATGAACCTCCTCAAATCTTTTTGGTTTATATTGTTTTGTGTTGTATTTTCACAAACCTTTTATATCTCTTCTTTTCTACAAATTCACATGGCAACCGAAACAGCCAAGAAAGTGCAAAACGGCGACAGCATCAAAATACATTACAAAGGCACCTTTCCTGATGGTGTGGTCTTTGATTCTTCTGAAGGCCGGGAGCCGATCGCATTTACGGTTGGCGAAGGCAAAGTCATCAAAGGCTTTGATGCTGCTGTTCTCGGTATGAAACAAGGTGAAAAGAAGTCAGTCACGATTCAGCCGGCAGATGCATACGGCGACAAGAATCCAAAACTCGTGCTTCCGGTTCCCAAGGATCGTTTGCCCAAAGACATGGATCCTCAACCCGGTCTGCTGTTAACCCTGCAAAGTCCTGACGGCCGTGTGATCCGTGCTAAGATTGACAGAATTGAAAACGACAAGATTATGCTTGATGTCAATCATCCTCTTGCTGGAAAAACACTCCATTTCGATCTTGAACTGATTGAGGTCAAGAAAGCAGACAAACAGTAAGTGCCTTGTTTCTCACATTTTCACTCATCAATATCAAGAATTCCTAACTGCTTTAATTCTTCTTTTTCTTCTGACGTCATAGCAAGAATTTCATCCTCGGTAAAATGAAGCTGATCTTCAAACAACCCTTGCGGTGCTTCTTCAAGCCGTATTCCTTCAAGGCTTACTGCACCGGTAACATCTGATTGTTCTATACTTTTGATGCTGACAAAGGTTCCCAGAACTGCCAAGGCCATTGCACCAATCAAGAGCATAGCCAGCCGTTTTTTGATATGCAACATCTGTTTATTCTCCAGGTTGAATATCTTCCTTGTTATCCTCTTTGTCTTCCTCATCTTCTTTGTAGATGATTTCTTCATTCACTGCTTCTTCAGTTTCCACAGGTGGTACAGGCTGTTCATCAACTTCGTTCTGCACTTCTTGCACCTCTTCAACTGCCAATCCCGTCACTGCGGTGTTTTGATCAAGTTTCTGCTTGGTTTTATCCAGCACTGTCCAGGTTCCTACAACTGAAACAAGGATCGTCAAAACCAGCAAAACTGCAATCGTTGAATTAGAAACATCTTCTTTTATCGCCATCGTATCACATCCGTTTTTTGCTACTTTTCCTGCTCCCTTTCTCTTTTCATACTGATACCTCCTTTTAATACTCCTCGAATTTTTAAATTTTCTCATGGCCCAAGACCCAAACCTCCTAAAACATTTTAAACTGACTGTCTTTCCCCTGTATTATGAGCTGGGCGCACACCTACAAGCCAAAATCTCTCAACGATTTTATGGGTCAGACTGAAATAGCGATCGCTACACTCAAAACAGCAGTCCAATCATTCAAAAAAGGAAGCAAAGCCCTGCTTTTGCATGGTCCTTCTGGTTCTGGAAAAACCTCAAGCGTCCATGCCCTTGCAAAAGACCTTAACTATGAAATCCTAGAGATCAATGCGTCTGACACCCGCAATAAAGAAGCAATCCACACCATTCTTGGTGCTGCAACCCAACAGCAATCTTTATTTTACCGCGGAAAACTCATTCTTCTGGATGAAATCGATGGTTTGTCAGGAACAGATGACCGGGGTTGTCTGTCTGAGTTGAGTGCATTGTTACAGGAATCTTCATTTCCAGTCATCTGCACCATGGTTGATCCTGAAGATGAGAAACTCAAGCCCATAAAAAAGCAATGCCAGCTCATTGAGTTTCCTGCACTTGATCCAAAGATTATTGCTCACCTACTGAAGGCCATTTGTGACAAAGAACATATCCCCTATGATGAAAACGCCTTAGCTTCGTTATCGCGTAGTGCAGGAGGAGATATGCGTGCAGCAATAACTGATCTTCAAGTTGCCACTTCGGTACTTCTCGATGGCAAAAAACTCAGCAAAGCAGACCTTTCAGTTCTTGGGGGAAGAGAAACCAAAACCCAAATCGAAGAAGCCTTGATGCGCGTTTTCAAGACCCTTGATCCCGCAATTGCCTTAGAAGCCTTTGACCAGCTTGCGCTGGATTATAATGAAGCCCTGCTTTGGCTTGATGAGAATCTTCCGCGCGAATACGAAAAGCCTGCAGACCGTGCACGAGCATACGACTTTCTTTCCCGCGCCGACATCATGAATAGAAGAATCCGACGCTGGCAGCATTGGAGATTTTTGGTGTATATCCAAGCGTATCTCTCAGCCGGTGTTGCTGTTGCAAAAGATGAAAAGTATAAACCCACGTTAAGTTATCGACAAACGCACCGCTTGCTGAGGATTTGGCAGGCGAACATGAAGTTTTCTCATCGGAAGAGCATTGCTCAAAAATTGAGTTCTGTCCTGCATCTCTCTTCTGCACGAGCAGTGAGAGAGGTGATTCCTTATCTTCAGCTCCTCTGCAAGCATGATGCCTGTTTTGCAGAGAAGCTTGGCCAAGAACTCAAGCTGGAGATTGATGAGGTGGGATGGTTGCAGGCTTCGATGTAGATGGTACTCGCCTTACACAATCCCTAATTTCTTCTCAATGCGTGAGAACCGAAATTCCATCTGTTTTTCTAATGCACTAAAACGCTGATCCATCTGTCTTTCGAACATATTTACACGATTTCCAATGTGGTCAAACTTAAGGTCCATTTTTTCTTCCAGGTGATCTATTCGTATATCTCCATATTTTTTGAATACACCTCCATATCCCGTTAATAATACAATAAGTGAACTCACTAAAATTTGTTCACTCGTCGGGCTATGTCCTGTGAGTTTTAAAAGTAATGATACGATTACAAACAGAGATAAAATCATAACAAAAAGGTTGATCAGCGCGGAAACAATCTGTTGGGTGGTAAGCTTTTCATTCATACAAACCATCCTCTAAAAGCATAAACAAATAACAGAATCATAATGAGTATCATCAAAACGGGGATAATCTCGTATATCTTATTATGATTCAAAAGTTCCACTGTTTTTCTGATGATTTCCATACTCCTTTGTTAGAATCTTGGAATTAATAAACCTTTGCACAAAAAAATCGGAATGTTTCCGGTGCAACCGGAAGATTTCCGGTTTGCTCAGGAGTTTTTCCGAAAACAAGGGCTTGATTTCGTAAGATTTACGAACGGGCCGAAAGAATTCCGAGAGATCTTTATGGGTTGTATAAC
Organism: Candidatus Woesearchaeota archaeon; assembly: GCA_013331695.1. Taxonomy (GTDB): domain Archaea; phylum Nanobdellota; class Nanobdellia; order Woesearchaeales; family UBA12501; genus UBA12501; species UBA12501 sp10192u. Next base: position 5,211 of record DUFX01000069.1, on the reverse strand, counting down.
CCTATTCTAAGCCCCACCCAAATACAACTTTGCAACTCTCTTGTCTTTGAGTAATCTCTTGGCATCTCCCTCTAATCGGTTGTGCCCAAGCTCCAAAACATATGCATAATCAGACAAGGCAAGACTCAGCCGTGCGTTTTGTTCGACGACAAGAACCGCAATGCCATCTTTTCTGTTAATCTCAACAATCTTTTCAAAAATAACCTGCTTCATCTGCGGGCTTAACCCAAGCGAAGGCTCATCGAGCAGCAGGAGTTTAGGTTTGATCATCAAGGCCCTGCCAATGGCAACCATCTGCTGTTCTCCTCCTGAAAGCAATCCTGCTTTTTGATGCTGTCTTTCCTTTAGTTTCGGGAATTTGTCAAAGATTTTTCGGATGTCCTGTTCGATGCTCGCTGATTCTGATCCTGCTCGAATATAGGCTCCCAGTTCAAGATTCTCGCGTACAGTCAAGCTCGGAAAGACGCTTCTTCCCTGCGGTACAATCGAAATACCGTGGCGCACGACCTTTTCCGGCGCCATTTTCCTGATACTTTTTCCTTCAAAAAGAATCTCTCCCTGGTTCTTTGCAATGAGGCCGAATACATTTTTCAAAATCGTTGATTTTCCGGCGCCATTAGGTCCAATAATACAGACCATTTCTCGCGGATGCACCTGCAAGTGGACATCGTGGAGAATTTGAACTTGTCCGTACCACGAATTGAGTCCTTTGATTTGAAGAAGGGGATTCTCTGTTCTTCCTGTTCTCATTTTGTGTTCCTGCTTTGTTGTTTTCATTTTGCTTTTAGGTTAGGTCACAATTTTTACATCAATATTTCCAAGATACGCATCCAGCACCTTCTTGTTTTTTCTGACCTGGTGCGGTGCACCGACTGCAATTTCCTGGCCATAGTCCAGCACCACGACGGTATCACAGAGATTCATAATAAATTCCATGTTGTGTTCAATAATAAGGATGGTTTTTCCTTGGCTCCTGAGTTTCTTGAGCAGATCGCCGATTTTTTTCAGCATGGTTAAGTTCACTCCTGCAGCGGGTTCGTCAAGCAAGAGGATTTCAGGATCTGCAATCAAGGCGCGGGCAATTTCGAGGAGTTTTTGCTGTCCATAGCTGAGATTTTTCGCTTTTTCATGCTTTTTGGTTTCAAGTCCGACATACTCCAGCATTTCCATGCATCGTTCTTCGTTGTGTTTCTCTTCAGTGCTGAGCGGTGGGATTCTGAAGACTGCATCGAACAAACCCTCGCGCTCATTTTTGATGGCAAGCATCATATTATCAATCACCGTCATGTGCGGAAATAAGCGGATCATCTGAAAGGTTCTGCTGATGCCCATTCTTGCAATGCGGTCAGGACTCATGCCAACCAAGGAAACGCCGTCGAGCTTTATTTTTCCTGAATCCGACGACAGAAAACCAGTGACCAGATTAAAAACCGTTGTTTTTCCTGCACCATTCGGTCCGATAAGGCCTACAATTTTTCCATGGGGTACGATGAAGCTGCAGCTATTGACTGCTTTGATTCCACCAAAGCTCTTGTTGAGGTGTTCAATTTCAAGGAGGGGTTTCATATGCAAGGTGTCTCCATCAATTGATGCATTTATATCAGTTGTTCAGGCTTATTCGTTCGTAATCCTATTTTCCAAGCAAGATGCTTGAAAAAATAAAGGATCTTGTTTTTTCTGTTGGGATTTTCCCCCAGGATTCCTGTTGGTCTAAATAACATCAGCAAAATGAGGGCTACGCTGTAGATAATCTGCCGTGACGCAGCAACCACATTGGTTGGAAGCTGTACAAAACGAATCGGTTCTGGCAGTAAGGTAAGAATAATTGCTCCGATGATCGAACCGGTTAAGCTTCCCATACCTCCCAGGACAACCATGGAAACCATGAGCACCGTTTCTGTAAAAGTAAAAGTGGTCGGGTCAATAAACGTGATATAATGTGCGTACAGCGATCCTGCAAGCCCTGCAAATCCTGCTCCGATGGCCAGTGCAAGAAGTTTGTATTTTATAATATCTTTTCCCAACGACAGAGATGCAATTTCATCTTCTCGGATCGAACGGAGGACTCTTCCAAAGGGCGAATGGATGATTCTATGAATGAGCCAGACTGAAATGATCATGATCACGACTGATAACAGCAGAAATTCATTGACACTTGCAAATCGGTATCCTAAGAGTTCGGGTTTAGGAATTCCTGGAATACCTAAAGGACCCCGGGTAACACTGGTCCAGTTTTTCATCACTGCACGAATAATTTCTCCAAATCCGAGGGTTGCAATCGCAAGATAATCTCCTCGCAGTCTGAGGCAGGGAATTCCGATGAGGACTCCTGCAAGCGCTGCGCCAATGATGCCAAAAATCACGGATGCAATCCAGGACAACCCAATCACTTTTGCAAGCAGTGCTGAAATATATGCGCCAATACCAAAGAATGCAGCATGGCCTAAATTTAACATACCTGTAAATCCAATAATAATATTGAGGCTCGCGCTGAGAATAATATAGATGCTCGCCAACACCAGTAAATGTTCAAGGTATGCCATGCGTGTAACCTGTTTGTCTCTTGTTTTAGCCGAATAAGCTTTCTGTTTTTCCCATTTCTTCTTCCTTCTTGGTTCCTAAAATTCCTGATGGTCTGAAAATGAGCATGATGACTAAGACTAAAAATGCAATCGCATCTTTGTATCCTGAGGGGATAAACCAGATGCCAATATTTTCTATAAGCCCAACAGCAAAACCGCCCAGCACTGCTCCTTGGATATTTCCAATGCCTCCGACCACTGCTGCAGTAAAGGCTTTGATTCCTAACGTTATTCCCATCGTTGGTTCAATATTTTGTTCAATACCCACGAGCACTCCTGCGAGCGCTGCTAAGGCTGAACCGATTGCAAACGTAATCCCAATCACTTTGTCCACTTCGATGCCAATCGTTGCTGCTAACGGCAAGTTGTCAGTTGCTGCGCGCATTGCTTTTCCCAGTTTTGCGTATTTGAGGAAGAGATGGAGTATGATCAAAACACCAACGGTTGTTGCAATGATAAGAAGTTGGTTATTCGTAATCACTGCCCCAAAAATTTCATTGCCTTTGCTGACTGATCCTTGTCTGAGGGTTCGAATTTCACTGCCCCAGATAATAAGCGCCATGCTTTGGAGAAAGATGGAAAGAGCAATAGCGGTGATGAGGGGGGCAAGTCTTCCTGAGTAACGCAAGGGTTTGTACGCAACGCGTTCAATAATAACTCCTAAGAGTGCTGATAACGCCATGGCAACTAAGAGTGCAAGCCAGATCGGCATGCCAAGATAATTGACACAGGTGTACGCAAAATACGCACCCATCATCAAGACTTCCCCATGTGCAAAATTAATGAATTTGAGAATGCCGTACACCATCGTATAGCCGAGAGCTACTAAGGCATAGATGGCTCCTGCGATGATTCCATTTGCGATGAGCTGTGCAGTGACGGACATGGGAAGCTTCTTTTTGTTATGGTTTAAATAGTTTGTTAGGTATTAATTCGGTCTTCTTGATGCTGATGTTGGTGATTGTCTCTCCAACCTGCGTGCACCTATTTCTGCATCCATTTCCGCCAGCCGTCTGTCATAAAACACATGTGCGGTTGCAAGATGAATCCATTGCAAGGCTTCGTAGGGGGTCATTTCATGTACTCCCATCCTATTCTCTCTTGCTTCATTTACATATTCCCTTATTCCGTGTTGGGTTTTTGGATTGATTCCTTCCTGCACCAGCATTCTCATCTGTGGTTGAAAATCTTTCCTTGCATACGTTATCATGATTCCAAAATGCTCTTCGTCAGGAACGTGGGCAATTTTTACCATAAATCTTGATTTTCCTTGCACACGTTTTTCTATCTCAAAAGTATACGCATTTCCTTGGCTTCTCCATGCAAAATCTACAGTATGTCCTTCTGCACTCATTTGCACAGGCACGAGTGTTGGCATCCCTTCCATCATTCCAGGAATAGGTGGCGGCGCCATAATTTGAATCCCTTCAGGTATAGTGTAGGCTACTCCATCCAGTGCTGAAAAATAATCTTGTGCTGCTTCGATGCTTGCAACCATCGGAAATGTATTTGCAGCATAAAAAACAAACCACTGCATAGCATTATCTGCTGTCTGGATCACATCATCAAGCGTGACGTCTTCGGGTTTGACGTTCAGGTTGGGTACTTTACTCACTCGGGGTATCATGATTGTGGGGGATGTGTATGTTTATTTAAGCCTTTGTCTCATCTTTGTGCTTTCCACTGGTATCCGTCAGATTTGCCATCGAATCTAAAACGTCGTTGATAACAGGATGATCGAATGGCCTATCCACACGAACATGGTCAAGATAAGAGAAACGAGGATCTAAGGCTCTCCGCATGGGGATCGCATCGAGTTTTCGTACATTAAAGAACAGGATGTTTGCTACTTGTTTTATGATCATTTCATGCTCGGGGTTTCTTAAGCACACATAGGGTTCTTGTCCCTCTCCATTGATTTCCCATTCACCACCATACTTATTTTCTTGATATGGAAAAAACCAGTGTACTACTCCTGCGGGTTGGGCATTCGCAAAAAGCTGGTCTACTTTTTCTCGAATCGTTAATCTTGGTGTGTGTGATGGTTCGTTCATGTTCTCACCCAATCTACAAATCTCTGATACAAACTTCGTGGCTGTTCTTGTGCAGGTTGTTCAAACCCTTCAGCGACATACACATTAAACATTTCGCGCCAGAGCATCATCGGATTGCTTGAACCAAATTGAAAGTTGAGTGTTCTTCTTCCTTCTGTTGTTTGCGTTGCGTACGCTAACGCAATACGATCAAGATTTGTCGGCACACCTATTCCCTGTTTTACTTGAGCCATGGGTCCAGCTATACGTACGATCTGTTCAATCACTACTTTTGCTTGTTGTCCATCTTTTACGTTTGCTTCGTAGATCTCATTTCCTTTCCAAGATAGAAGATCATCACAGCCATACCACACCATCACATAACTTGGTTCGAAAGAAGCAAGCAATGCAAGATAATCAGACACAGGAACAAAGGTTCTGCTATCCTGCACTCTTTTTTCCAATGCTTCAGCGTCGCTTCTGGACTCTTCAAAGAGTCGTTCGCGATCAGCATCTGATCTGTTGGCAGGATTATATACACGTACCTGTACATCAATACCTTCTTCAAATCTTAATGTTCCTCCTGTTGTCATCTT
>DUFX01000072.1 GCA_013331695.1 Candidatus Woesearchaeota archaeon | reverse complement strand
TTGAGGAGCTCGAAAAGCACTTGTGTGGTGTTGGTATTGCTGATATTGAACAGGTAGTGCACGCCTTTTTTGAACAAAGGGACGTTGAGATGGTGGGATTGACTGAAGAGAGTTTGATTCAGGTATTGAAGGATGGTTCTCGAACATGAATACCCCCAACAACACGATCAGACTGCTTGTCACCAACCACAACACCGCATCCTACAACATGGCATTAGACGAAGCCATCATGAACCACGTCAAAGATGGAACGGTTCCTCCCACGCTTCGCTTGTACCAATGGAATCCTCCTGCAATCACGATTGGTTATTTTCAAAGCATGGAAGCAGAAGTAGATCTTGAGCAATGCAAAAAGCTTTCCATCGACTTCACACGGCGTATCACCGGTGGAGGAGCAGTGCTCCATGACAAAGAAACAACGTATAGTTTGATTCTTCCTGAAAAAAATCAAATCGTTACGGGAACGATTATGGAATCTTATCGCCAGATCTGCGGAGCTGTGATTGTAGGACTGCAGCAATTTGGACTTGCCGGGCAGTTTGTTCCTATTAATGACATTCTGGTCAACGGCAAAAAGATCTCAGGCAATGCACAAACCCGAAGGAATGGGTGTATCCTTCAGCACGGTACGATTCTGATGGATGTGGATGTCAAAAAGATGTTTTCTCTTTTGAAAGTGCCGGATGAAAAAATACGCGACAAGATGATAGCGAACGTTGAGAAGCGGGTGACCAGTATCAAGCATCAGCTCAAGAAAGACGTGAACTTTAGACAGGTGTGCAATGCGCTGGTGAAGGGATTTGAAGAGCACCTCCATGTCAAGCTTGAGCCAGGACAACTGCTGGAATCCGAGAAGGAGATGGCGCGGGAATTGGCTGTTCAGAAGTATGAGACTGATGAATGGGTGTTTAAGAAGTGATTATAATTGCAAAAGAAGACGAATTGAATGATCAATTTCCTTAAGGACATTTTCTTCAACTTCACCAATCTTATGCTTCATTCTTGTTTTATCAATTGCTCGGAGTTGAAAAATCAAAGCAATCGTTAATTGTTCATAACGATTTCTCAAACGATTGTAATGCTTCATCGCTCAAAGCATCCCAATCTTTCATTTCTTGTTTAAGAGTCATATACTTCTCTAGATTATCAAGATAAACAATAAGAGCTCTCTGTACAAGTTCCTGATTCTGAATACCTAAAAGCTCAGAAGCACGATGTACTTTTTTCGATGTTTCCTTGGGTAATTCTATTTGCATACCCCCTAGAGAGAAATATCGAGTATATATAGTTAACGACAATTAACAACTTGGAATGGAATAACAAAGGTTTATAAGCAACTTCTTTTTCCCCTTTTCTATGAACCTCAAAGATGTTGTACTTGAAAGGGTGACAGACACAGAGTTCAAGAAACTCAGGTTCCCACATTATGGAAAACCCTGGGAGGATCGTGGCTGTCACTATCAATTTGCACGTATTGCAGAAGCGCCAGCGTATGATGATTATGAAACACTTCTTCAAGAATTTCGAGAACAACCCCGTGCAAAGTATGCAGGTTTTTTAAATGATGAAAGAAGTAAAAAACCATGGACAAAGGTTTTTGTAAGTGGGATTACAGAGGAGACTATAGCAGAGATAAAGGAAGGCATAAAGAGAAATCCTGTTAAAAAGAATCATTTTGAATTAAGATACACGAGAAACAGACAAAGGAAACCTTCTGACTTTCTATGCATTCAGGTGCAATTTGAAGAATGGGATGGGCTGATCGTTCCTTTCCAGGTTTATATTCCCCCAGGAGAATACGGGTCAGAGTTTTCTTGGATAAGAAGTGCGCCTGTCGTAAGAAACAGGTATCCTATTATCGCCCTTACGAACTCTAGAGACATTGAAGTCAAACTTGCATAGATCATAGCCGACATAGCGAAGGGTTTATAAAGCAGGCTTTTCTCCCCTTGGTGTTATGGGAGCTCTTTATTATGCAGGATTGATGGCTTTGAGCCTTGGAATAGCTGGGTGTGAAGGAGAGACAGTTACCCGGCGTGATTTCCAGAGTTTAGAGCAAAGGGTAAAACTTCTTGAAAGCGAGGTTCATCGATTAAAAGTTGCAGAAGCGAATAGAAAAAAGGCTGAAGGAGAGAACGCACGAGGAGCACAAGTTGTTGCTCATGCAGTTGGATTACCGCAAGAACCAAGCGTTTCTGGACAACCACCTGAAGTNNTTATTTGCTTACTGCACCAAGGTATCTGACATTCGAAGAAGGAAAGAGAAAAGCAGGACCTCTTGATTATATGTTCAGAGCAATACCGGGAATATGGGGGCGGGATTTAAGCAACATTACCGATGCTCTTGTTGAAGCATACAAAAAACGAGTAGTAGAACGATGTGGTGAACTTGGTGTTAAACTTGATGAGAGAAATCGAGGAAAATTGAGACGGGAAGGAATTACACTATCTTTTTACGATCTTATTCGAAATCCCAGCGATGAACATTTACGACAGATCTATCGTTTTGTTTCTTCTCCCACAATACCAAGATTCCTCAAAGATCTTATGACTAGTCAGCAAGTTGGGGATGCGATGACCAAAGCTCAAGATCTTCTCCGAAAGCAGGAAGCAGGAACATTAAGATTCTTTCAGATTACCTATGACCATCCGGACCCAACAAATCCTAATGATCAGCGAAAGCCCGATGATATTCGCGAAGTCTGGGAACCTATACATGGATTAGGAAGAGCGTACAATGGAGAATTAGTTGGTCTTGAGGGATATGGGTGGGAAGTAAAATTTGGTAAACAAGAAGAAAGAACCCTTTCTTCATTCACCCGCTGGCTTTTCAGAAGAGGACCTGACTTTGTTGATTCGATGCGTGCAATGGTAAGTGCATATAAAGAGAATACAACCGAAGAACAATTCGTTTTAAACTACCATAAACACACGGGTACACCAGCACCATCAGAACCATCACCTGCAACANNCCAAGCACGAGAGATGCTTTTTGATGAAGATCACTATGGGCATTTTCCTTACCGTAAACTAAGGGAAACTGAACATGAGAAACAAGTGCGTCTGAAACGACTTTTGCAAAGAACAAGATTAGGGGCGTCGTCTGAATGGCTGTTTGATCTCGTTGAATTTTTTGATCCCGTAATAAAATCGAACATACTCTATGGACCAAAGACGTGGAATTACCTCAAATTTGATGCTCGATTCGCACAAGGTCCTGAACACCAAGCAACTGAACAGCATTACAAACAACGTTTTGCATCGCTCGACTGGATGGTGCTCAGAGATTTACAAGAAGGTGTTGTCGAACATGGCTATGCACCTTCCGATAATCCAAAAAGAATGCTAAGAAGAAAAGACGGCAGAACCTACAACCTGGGAGACCATGTCTACCGCGTGAGAAGAACGGTTGAACCGACAGGAGCTGTTTCGCATCTCGAAATTCCTGAACTGAAAATCGAAGGACAAGCAAAACCCTTATATGCAGAACGCCTCCCACGATGGGTGTTTGGAGCAGTACCTATCGGAATGGGTACCGGTGGCATGCTAGCAACAAGTTTGGCTATGACTCATGTGCCGGAAAACGCTGATCCTATGGTATACCTTGTTCTTGGCCCCTTAGCAGTCGGAAGTGCCGTGGCAATTGCAACCGGTTTGAAAATATTGTTCTATCGGTCTTGATGGAGACATATGTGTAGCATCATTCTTGACAACAAACTATATAAATCCATAAACGAAATTTAAAAAGAGCTGGTTGTAAGTATGGAGAGAGGTGGTAGTCAGATATGGTAAAAAAAAGAGGGGAAAAGACGTCAACCTGTAGTCCAACCTACTTACAGCANNATCAAAAATCAAAAACTCTTCAAGCAACTGAAACTCAAAAAAGAACAGATCAAAGACTTCTACAAAACCATGGTCCTCGCAAGAGCCTTTGACACCAAAGCGCTCAATCTGCAAAAACAAGGACGTTCAGGAGCATTTACCTCCTGTAAAGGACAGGAAGGATGCCAGATTCCTGCTGTTGCAAACTTGAAAGAAACTGATTGGCTTGTTCCCAGCTTTAGAGAAAACGCCGCCCTCATTGCAAGAAGAATGCCTCTTGTAAACTTATTTCTGTATTGGGGAGGCGATGAGCGAGGAAGTCATCCGCGGGAAGATCGCTACAAGCAAAATAATCTTCCCATTGCTATTCCGGTAGGAACACATCTGCTCCATGCGGTAGGCATCAGTATGAGTGCAAAGATCAAAAAAGAATCGAGTGTCGCGATGACTTTTTTTGGAGACGGAGCAACGTCGGAAGGAGATTTCAGCGAAGCATTAAACTTTGCAGGCGTCTTCAAAACACCAACGGTGTTTGTCTGCCAGAATAATCAATGGGCAATTTCCCTGCCGGTATCCAAACAAACAGCGTCTTCAAGCATTGCACAAAAAGCAATTGCTTTTGGTTTTGAAGGAATCCAAGTGGATGGAAATGATGTGTTTGCAGTCTATCATGCGACAAAATATGCTGTAGAAAAAGCACGAAGCAAAGAGGGAAACGGAGGGCCAACACTGATTGAATGCGTCACCTACCGCATGGGAGACCACAGCACTGCGGATATGGCAAGTGTCTATCGTCCCATAGGGGAGGCACAGTGCATGGAGCAATTTGATCCGATTCTTCGGCTTGAAAAGTATATGAAAAAGAAAAAAATGATCACCGATGCAGAAATCAATTCTGTCGAGGAGCAAAGCAAACAACAGGTAGAAAAAGCAGTTGAAGCCTATGAAAATATTGAACCTGCACCTTTGGAGGATATTTTCAACTACACCTATGCTGAACTGACTGAGCCGTTAAAAGAACAGCGCGACTATCTTCTTGCCCTCTATGTGGGAGAAGAACGCAAAAAAAATCCCATTATTGAAAAAATTGAAGGGGGATTTCCTTAACATGGCAACTCCTGTTTTAACGATGGTTGATGCCATTCGGCAGGCAATGGAACAAGAAATGCAGAGAGACAAGAATGTGGTTATTATCGGAGAAGATGTGGGATATGATGGTGGAGTCTTTCGAGCAACCAAAGGCCTCATTGAAAAATTTGGAAAAGAGCGCGTTATGGACTCACCGCTTGCAGAATCAGGCATTATCGGAACCTCTATCGGCATGGCAGTCGCTGGCCTCAGGCCCATTGCAGAAATCCAATTCAGCGGATTCATCTATCCTGCCTTTGAACAAATTATCAGCCATGCAACACGCATGCGAACACGAACACGAGGAAAGTTCTCCTGCCCAATGGTCATCCGAGCACCCGCCGCCGGAAGAGTCCATGCGTTTGAACATCATTCTGAGAGTATGGAAGCAATCTATGCACATATCCAAGGACTTAAAGTCGTGATACCCTCAACTCCTCACGATGCGAAAGGTCTTCTGATTTCAGCAATTCGAGATCCTGATCCTGTTCTCTTTTTAGAGCCCATTAAATTATATCACGGAGCAAAAGGAGAAGTTCCTGAACAGCCATACACCATACTGATTGGAAAGGCAAACATTGTTAAAAAGGGCAATGATCTCACCCTCATTTCGTGGGGTGTGATGATGCCGATATGCCGGGATGCCACAGAACAAGCAAAATCTCTTGGCATTGACATTGAGTTGATCGATCTCAGAACCATTTCGCCCTTGGATAGTCAAACACTGGTGGAATCAGCAAAGAAAACAGGGAGAGTTGTTGTCGTACATGAAGGACCTAAAAATTGCGGAGTTGGTGCTGAAATCAGCGCGCAAATAACTGAAAAGGCTTTGCTGTCGCTCAAAGCACCGATCAAAAGAGTAACCGGATTTGATGTGATTTATCCCTTATATAAGCTTGAAAATTATTATGGACCGCAATTACCACAGATTATGAAAGCAATAGAAGAGGTTATGCACTTCTAAACGTGACACTCAACGAGGTATCCATGGTCTACGAATTCAAATTTCCGGATGTAGGAGAAGGAGTTGTTGAAGGCCATATTGTCAAATGGCTGGTGAAAGAAGGCGATACGGTTCAAGTTGACCAGATCCTAGCAGAGATTGAAACTGCAAAAGCTATTGTCGAAGTTCCGTCGCCCAAAGCAGGAAGGATTCTGAAAATCTACCACCAAGAAGGCGACACGATTAAAGTGGGTGAGACACTCGTCATGTTCGGAGAACAAGGAGAGCAAGTGCCTCAGCAACTGATGCCGAAGGTACCGACAACCACCATAGAAACTCGACAATCTACAACCGGCAACCTACCAGCTACTCCCTACCACCCACAACCGACAACCCAAAGAATTGCACTGCCTGCAACACGCAAACTTGCAGAAAAACTAGGAATTGATATTTCCAAAGTAAACGGAACAGGACAGGGAGGAAGAATTAGTGATGAAGATGTCAAAGCAGCTTCGGTTGCAGCTCCGCCCTCTTCTCCAGAAGCAATGCATCCTGCAACCCAGCCGGGAACTCCTTCACGGGCAGGACCCAAAATAAGCTTTGAAAGCTTTGGCAGAACCATTCGTGTTCCCATGAGTAATATTCGCAAAGTGATTGCAAAACGCATGGTTGAAGCTGCATTTACCATTCCCCATGTAACACATGTTGAAGAAGTTGATGTCACAGAGCTTGACAAAATCCGTAAAGAAAAAAAAGATGAGGCAGAGAATAAAGGATTCAAGTTGACCTTCCTTCCCTTTGTTATGAAGGCCTGCATTGTTGCACTGCGCGAGCATCCCTACATCAATGCTAGTATTGATGAAGAAAAAGAGGAAATTGTTCTTAAAAAATACTATAACATTGGCTTTGCAGTTGACACCGGACAAGGTTTGATGGTTCCTGTCATCAAGAATGTGGACAATCTTAGTATCATGCAAATTGCAAAGGAGATTACGAAACTTGCTGAAGAAGCGCGAACCCGTGAAATCCAACCGCAGAATCTGCAAGGACATTCCTTTTGCATCACGAATATTGGATCAGTGGGAGGCATCATGGCAACGCCGATTATTAATCCTCCTGACAGTGCAATTCTCGGCATGTATCGGATGAACGAAGTTCCTCGTGTTGTGCATGGACAGATCGTTCCAAGAAAGGTGATGAATCTGTCCTTGACTTTTGACCATCGCACGATTGACGGTGCACAAGCAGGACGCTTTATGCTCAGCATTAAGAAGCTTCTTGAGGATCCGCACCAGTTGCTGTTGGATGTGTTTTGAACCTCGAACATGCAACAAAAATGAAGCAAAAGGCTTAAATAGCTCGGGGTATCGCAGTTCTCAAAAAAAGCAATAAGAAAAATACTAAGGCATTTGCACGTGGTGGGGGGATACGTTGAGATTAACGATTGGACTCAGAGGAAAAGAAACAGAACGACTGATTCCACTTGATTTCTCAGAACTTGAGCGTGCACTCTTTGACCCTCAATATAATCGCACCAATCGGCTTACAAATACGCAAACACCGCCTCGAAAGCATGACGGTAGATTGAGTATTACTGATCGTATTTCAGGATTTGAATTCTCAGTAGAACGTGATAAACAAAGATCCGGACACGGTTATACGGTCAGGGTTACTACACTCTTCTATCCTCATGTCACATTTCGAACATATATTCCGTGTATGCGTAAGTTTATTCCTNNCCTCAGCGCGGAGCCCTTACCTGTGAAGAAATCAAGATTGATGGAAGCGTCGACACATATTTTTCGCGTACCACTGAAGTATCGGTTGACTTTTTAAGGTTGGTCAGAACGAATGAACAAATTGAACATCCTGTATGGGATATCAGCCTTGAACAGGTTGAGCAATTAAGAGCTCTTTTTGATTTTGGAACAAGGGTTTTGGAAACAGCTGCAGAGCGCTATGGGCTCAGAAAAATATGGAAATCCATGCGCAAAGAAATGAATCAAAGACAACATGAGAGATACCTTCGGGATGACCACAAAAGAAAAGCTCAATCAGATTATCTTTATTGGTGCATTGATGGAGGAGGCGAACCCATTATTTGGAGACCAACTCCCACAGGATTATATGGGCAGAATCGAGACGTAGAGATGCAATGGATGCAACAACCAGGGTCAATGTATGGTATTTTGGAACTCACCGTATTAAACGATTGGCCTCAACGAACCTGGAGAGCAACCAACATTGAACGTTCACGTTTGTATGAAACGATTTCCTGCTCGCAAATCTATATCGAAGACCCGATGTGCACAACTTACAAAGAAGAACAAGGATCAGAAAGAGAGTCAGAAAGCCATTTCTTGATCCTTGTTCGCAGAGAAAAAAAGGTGGATACCCCTCCTGAAGATGAACGGGTTATTGTTGGAAAATCAAAATGGTTTACATCAGGAACAGACGTATTACGATACGCTGCAGAGAAACATGGGCTTCTTGAACAGATTGAGCAATACGAGAGAGAACAACAGGCATCTCGACAACAAACCCCTCCGTCGGAAAAAGAAGCAGAAACACGACGAGCAACAACACCCCTTTGGATGAAAACACGGGCTGCGTAGGAGCTTTGCTCGGATTGTGCGCTCACTGCATTTGGGACAGAGCCTGAAATCTAGATTTCTTTATGAATACCTACAACCTGTCTGAAACCGCTTGAAACCAGTTTCTCGAATAGGTTATTAAGGCGTTTCATTCCATAACCTCACCAGTACATTCGCAAAAACTGCTAAGAACAAAAGAACAATGCACAAAAGGTGAGTCTATGGACAAATGGAAAACAATAAAATCAGAAGAACAGCGCGAGAAGCGCAGAGAATCAAAAGATAATACGCTCAAACTGATTATGGGATTGCTGATTGCAATCTTGTTTATCACCTTATTCAATTCTTTACGGCTTTCATTTGTCAATGGAGCTCTGGAAAACATGAACAGCGCCCTTGCCGTACAAACAGGCCTTGCCCCATCGAACACCGGAAACATCGGATCAAGCCAAGGACAACAGCCGAGAGCTTCGCTTCCTTCGACGTCATCCTTGCCGTCTGTCGTTCCTACAGGAGTTCCTAAAATCTACGGTCCGGAATTAAAGATCAATTTTGACGATGTTTCAGCAAACGATCCTGAAAAAGCTGATGCAACGATCAGAGCTTTAGCAACGTTTGACCAACGCATCACGCTTGAAGGCGAACAACTTGAACGGTACATCAATATTCTCTTCAAGATGAATAAAGGCGTTTCCTGCGAATATTGCTGCGGTGCACCTGCCATTATCTTTGCAGATGGTCAACCTGCATGCGGATGCGCGCACAGCTTTGCAATGAGAGGCCTGGCAAAATATCTGTTGACGAATCATGCAAGCGAATACACGGATGAGGAGATTCAAGAGGAACTTGGAAAATGGAAGACACTCTTCTTCCCAGGACAACTGCAGTTGAAAGCGCAGGTTCTGAAAGATCAGAAAATTCCATTCAATTATGTGAACCTTGCAAGCAATAAGTATCGAGGCATTGAACAAGGAAAATCCGCAAGCGGAAGCGGAATGGTAGGAGGTTGTTAAGATGAAAGACTCAACAGGAGACGGATGCTGCTCGACGTCGTCGACAACGCGTCAAGCATCGCATCGCCCATCAGATCAAATAAAAGAAGCGTCAGAATCAGACGCATCATCAAAAAGTGAGAGCACCGGAAGCTGGACCATGTATGCTATTATCGGCGTGGCAGTTCTATTGCTGGTTTTTTCCGCTGTGCAGACCTTTCAAATTGGCAAAACCGAAGATAATTTGGTCAGCGGATTTGCTGTAGGAGGAAGACCCGCGGGTGGAGGAAGTCCTGCCGGCATATCGATTCCTCAAGTTGCACCCTCAGCACCGCCAAGAATGGTCGGTGGCTGTTAGTAGGAAAATGAAAACAAAAAAGGTGTGAACATGAACAGAAGATCGTCATTACTTCTTTTTATTTTTGTTCTTTTTATGACGTTGGTCATTGCGGGATGCACAGCGAAACCTGCAGAGGAGGTTGCTTCGCAGAAGATCACGCTCTACAAGTCGCAGACCTGCGGATGCTGTGCACTCTACACCAAATATGCGATGAATAAAGGATATCCCCTCGAAGTAAAAGACATGACCAATATGGATGCGCTCAAGGAGCAGTATCAAATCCCTGCAAGCATGAGAAGTTGCCACACCATGGTCGTTGGCGATTATGTTGTAGAAGGCCACATTCCTCTTGAAGCAGTTGAAAAGATGATGAAGGAAAAACCTGATATTCGCGGTATTGCAATGCCAGGAATGCCATCGGGTTCTCCCGGTATGCCAGGATCTCCATCAGGTGAATTCATCGTCTATGCAGTAAAAAAAGACGGCACGTTTACGGAGTTCATGCGCATATGAAACACCAATCAAAAAAACAACCATCAAAACCACAGCAACTGCAGTCTCAGCAGCTCCGGATTTTTCGCATCTTTCCAGCGGCAAAGAAAGGGCATTGCCCGCTTTGCACAATCGGAGCTGCTGTTGCGGTTGGTGGAGCAACATGGCTGGGTGTTAATCATGTTGTTATTGGGCTCTTTTTAGGAGCATTTGCAGCAAGCATCGGCTTTTGGATTGACAAAATAATCAAACAACGCTATCATAAGAGTTTCTTGGGGCAGACAACCCTGCTGGTTGTTTCATCCTATCTTCTCACCGTACTTCCCCTGCTTCCCCTTCTGAAAGGTATGAGCATGATGCCCTGGTATATTTCATTGTTTGGTTCATACGGTTCTCTCTTCAATCGAACCTATCTGCTCAATCTTCCGCTTTTTGGAAGCATATTCGGAGCACTTCTTGTTGCTGTGGCGCCTTTGCTCAGCAAAGGGGTAACGAAGATACGCGGAGGAAAACAGCTTCCTTTTCAGGGGATTGTGCTTACATTGTCATTGCTTATCATCACCGGTGTTATTTTCCAGTTGGTGCAATAACAAAAATGTAAGAAGGTGGAAGGTGTCATAAATGAAGCTTACCCTCATTCTCATTGCTATCACGGTCTTGTTTTTTGTTTTTTTGATCGTCAAAAATCTTTTCAAGAAATTCAGAAACCTCTGTGCACTGTGCGGTGCAGTTTCGCTGACATGGATAGGACTACTCGTGCTGTTAAAACTCAATAGAATACAAGATACGACCATCATTGCATTGCTCATGGGGCAGAGCACCATCGGTCTCTTTTATCTTCTTCAGGCAAAAGGAAAAGGGAAGAATCGCATCATGAATCTCCTGAGTCTGCCCATCTATCTCGTGCTTACGACAGGAGCTCTGGCACTCCTTACACTTCCTGAAGATATCAAGAGAACACTCGTCTTTCTTTTGGCTGTTGGAATTATTTTTGGCGGTCTTCTGATGTATCAAACAAATCCCCCTGTTAATCGGATAATAAAAAGCATTATTGCGTGTTGTAAACGATGGTAAAGGACTGCAATACACTCTTTTGAAGCAGGTTTTGAAACTAGTTTCACGATATCCTAATAAAGCGTTTCAACCCCGATTATAAGAAGGTCTTAAGAAAGATGAAAGGAAAGATGATGAAAGGAAAGGTGAAAGATCCTTAGGGATCCTCAGGGGCGCCGATATGACGAATGTGGTCGCAAGAACCTATGAAAAAATAACAGGGTATACCGGAACGCTTTCTGGTGCAGCCAGTGTGTTAGGATCCTGGCAGGTCTG